>NZ_CAHJWX010000432.1 GCF_903643065.1 Sphingomonas bacterium
GGAACCGATGGCGGCGATAGCCGGCGAACGCCTCGTCCGCGCCGTCGCCCGACAGCGCCACCGTCACCTCCTCGCGCGCCAGCTCGCACACGCGATAGGTGGCGAGCGCGGAGGCGTCGGCGAACGGCTCGTCGAACGCGGCGACCAGCGTATCGACCAGGCCCCCGCCATCGACGGCGTCGTCCGGCGCCACCACGCGCTCGCGGTGGTCGGTCGCGAAACGGCGAGCGACGATCCCTGCCGGCCCGCGCTCGTCATGCCCCGCCTCGTCGAAGCCGATCGTGCAGGTCTTGACGGCGCGGGGGCTCGCCTCCGCCATCAGCGCGACCACCGCCGACGAGTCCACCCCGCCCGACAGGAACGCGCCCAGCGGCACGTCCGACACCAGCCGCGAGCGGACCGCGGCGCGCAGCCGCTCGACCAGTTCCTCCTCCAGCGCCGCCGCCGTGCCGGTCGCACGGCGCGAGAAGTCGACGTCCCACCATCGCACCGGAGCCGGAACCGGCCTGCCGCGCTCGACCAGCAGATAGTGGCCAGCCGCCAGCTTGCGCACGCCCGCGACGAGGCATGCGTCGTCGGGGACATAGCCGAACGCCAGGAAGTCCTCGACCGCACGGATGTCCGGCACGCGGCGCAGCAGCGGGTGCGCGAGCAGGCCTTTCAGCTCGGACGCGAAGGCGAGGCCGCCGTCGCTCAGCTCGACATGGTGGAGCGGTTTGACGCCCAGCCGGTCGCGGGCCAGGAACAGGCACTGGCGAGCGACGTCATGGATCGCGAAGGCGAACATGCCGTGCAGCCGCTCGAGCATCGCCGGACCCCAGGCGCGCCAGCCCTCGATCAGCACCTCGGTATCGCCGGCGGTGCGAAAATGCGCGCCGCCACGCTCCAGCTCGATGCGCAGCTCCGCGAAATTGTAAATCTCGCCATTATAGGTGACGGCGATCCGCTCGTCGGCGCTGCGCATGGGTTGGGGCGAGCCCGCGACGTCGATGATCGACAGGCGGCGGTGCGCGAAGCCGACGCCGGGGGCGGTCCACATGCCCTCCCCGTCCGGGCCGCGATGCGCCAGCGCGCCGATCATGCCGCGGAGCCGCGCGGGATCCACCGGCCGGGGCGATGCCGGGTAATACAGCCCCGCGATGCCGCACATGTCAGTTCAGGCCCGCGTCATGGTCCGCCAGCCGGTCGAGCGGGCCGAGCGCGGCGTGGAACCGCTCGATCGCATGGAGGGGATCGCGACCCGGCCCCGCTTCCGCCGACAGATGGATCGCCACCGCGCGCTGCGCGCCGCCCAGCAGCCTTGCCTTCAGCGTCTCGATCTTCACCCGTCCCGCATCCGCCGTCACCGTGTCGCCGACGCGATACCATGTCGCGACCACCCGCTCCACCGGGCCGGGCGCGGCGATCCGCGTCGCCGCGCCGCCGCTGCCGTCTGCATCGTCGATGGGGGACAGGTCGGCGATGCGGACCCAGATGTCCTCCTCGCGCAGCACGCCGGTGCCGAAGGCGAGCAGCTTGGCCCCCTCGCGCTGCCGGCCGAACACCGCGATCGCGAGGTCGACCTCCTCGCCGGCCGCGTCGCGATAGCGGCCGAACAGCGTGTGGTCCGCGCCCGGGTACCAAGGCCGCCACGGCGCACGCACGCTCAGCGGCGCGCGCGTCCAGCCCGGCACCTCGGGCAATGCGATGCGACTGGGCAACGGCGCGGGCCGGGCCGCAAGCGCGGCACTCCACAGCGGAAACGCGCCCGCGATCGCCACCGCCAGCAGCGCCGCGACCGGCATCCTCAGCCTGGCGCGCACCGGTCCGTCCAGAGTCAGGGGATCGAAGGCGGGATCGTCGGGCGCGCGATCGAACCAGCGCCAGCCGAGCGCCAGCGTCACGGCCATCACCAGGCCGAAGAACATCCAGCCGTAGACGATGTGATCGTAACCGGTCGCCCTCTCGACCGATGTAAGAGAGGCGACATAGATCGTTGCGAACGCGCGGATACCGTTGGCCAACACCGGGACGACGAGCGCCACCGCCATGAACGCCGCTCGCCGGGGCCACGCCACCAGGCAGACGTTCGCGACCAGCGCGCCATAGGCGATCATCGCGATCACGAACTTGGCGCCCGAACATGCCTCCGCCACCTCGAAAAAGCCGTTGGGGATGGTGATGAGGACGCCGTCGACGCTTGCGGGAATGCCGGCGGCGTGGAGCAGCGGCATCACCATCGCCACCGTCGCGCGTTGCAGCGGCTCCTCCAGTCCCTCGCCGAACGGCACGAGGAACAACGTGTAAGCGATTGGAAAACAAAGCCCTCGCGAGACTTTGGGTCCCAGCAATGTCACGGCCGCCCCCTGCGCCATGACGACGAGCCCCAGATGGCGCGCAAACGTCACCCCGGCCGCGTCCCCCGCCAGCCAACACATGCCGCCGCTCGCGACCAGCAGCAGGCCGGGCGCCCAGGCGACCGGTTCCAGCCGGGCAAGCTCGCGCCGGCGGTTCCAGACCAGCCATGCGACCACCGGACCGACGAACAGGCAATGACCAAAGGTGGTGCTGGTCCACCAGATATGCGCGAGCGAGCGCACATCGGCGCGGAACGTCGCGATCAGGCCCGCGACGACCGCCGTCAGCACGATCAGGTGGACGCGCCATGCGGACGCGACTGGCGCAGCGCGCGCGACGGGCAGCGCGACCGTCATGCCGCCGCTCCCAGCCCCATCAGCGCGTCCAGCGGCGCGAGGCGGGCGGCCCAGCCGTAGC
>NZ_CAHJWX010000433.1 GCF_903643065.1 Sphingomonas bacterium
TGAGCGTCGCGATCCGCTCGCCTGGCGCCAGCCGCGCGCGCGCCGCCGCGACATAGGCGTCGGCGCCGAGCAGCGCCGTCCCGCTCGTCGCGTAGCGGCCTGGATGGAGCAGCCGGTCGAGCGCGTCGTGCCACACCAGCGCCGCGCCGGAGAGCGACAGCGGGATGACGAGCACCGCCAGCCCGACGCCCAGCCACTGGTGGACGCGGAACCACCAGCGCCGCAGCCGCAGCCGCGTCACGCCACCTCGCCCAGCAGCCACGAGCGCAGCGCGCTGGCGAGATTGGGCGGGTCCGCCTGCCCGATCCGCGCTGCGTCGACCCGCGCGACCAGCGCCGACAGCGGCAGCGCGCGGGCCCGCGCGGCCCCTTCCAGCGCGACCCAGAACACCGGCTCCAGGCTGATCGAGGTCTGATGCCCCGCGATCGTCACCGATCGCTTGACCGGCCCCGCGAACGGCCCCGCTATCTCGCCGCGACGATGCCCTGCGCCGGCCGTTTCGGCTTCACCTAGCGGTCCAGCCAGTCCGTCGTCTGCCACAGCGTCTCTTTCGTCGACTCGAGCGCGCGATCGCCGTGCGGCTCGTTGTCCCGCCTCCGACGGGCGGACACAAGCCACTCGCTCAGAAACAGCCGTCCACCCGGTTCGGGCCGGCGAAGTCGCCGCGCAGCCGGATCCCGGCGACGTCGCGCATCGCCAGCCACGCGTTGCAATAGCGTTTCGTCGTCGTGACCGAGCCGATCGGCAGGAAGTCATCGGTCGGCCGGCCGAACGCATCCGCCGCATGGTCGAGCCGATACCAGCGCACCGTCGCGGTCGCATGATCCGCCAGCACGCCGCTCGCCGCCTGGTTCAGATCGGCGGTGATCACCAGCGTTACCGGACGGCCACGCAGTCGCCCGGTTGCGAACTGGCCGGTCGCGAACTGCACCGCGCCCAGCACCCGCTCGCCGTCGAACGGCTCGTCGCGGATCGTGTCGCGCACCGGCTCGGCGCCCGGTGTCTCGAAGCCGACCAGCCCGACCCGGCTGCCCTCCGATGGGCCGCCGAGCACCGTCCACACGGTATAGCCGTGCGCGTTGCCGTTGCCCCGCCAGGCCTGCACGATCGTCGCGGTGCCGCCGCCGGCCAGGAAGCCCGGCACGCGGTTGATGCCCGGATGCAGCACGATCGGCTTGAGTCCGGTGACGGGCGGCGCGCCGGCGGGTGCCGTCGCCGCTGCGAGGAAGAGCAGGCCAGCGGCGCGGAGCATGACGGAATCTCCTGGAAAGAATAACCTCGTCCAGCGCGACGCGGGCACAGGCAAAACCAGCCTCTCCGGCACGAGGAGACGTTCAGTTCGCGTCGAACAGTGCCGCGAGCTGTTCGATGATCGTGCCGCCCAACTGCTCGGCGTCCATGATCGTCACCGCGCGCGCGTAATAGCGCGTCACGTCATGGCCGATGCCGATCGCCGCCAGCTCGACCGGGGACTTTGCCTCGATGAAGCCGATCACCTGGCGCAGGTGCCGCTCCAGGTAGGAGCCCGAGTTCACGCTCAGCGTCGAATCGTCCACCGGCGCGCCATCGGAGATGACCATCAGGATGCGCCGCTCCTCCGGCCGCGCGAGCAGGCGGGCATGCGCCCACAGCAGCGCCTCGCCATCGATATTCTCCTTGAGCAGCCCCTCGCGCATCATCAGGCCGAGACTCGCGCGCGCGCGGCGCCAGGGCTCGTCGGCGCGCTTGTAGACGATGTGGCGGACGTCGTTGAGCCGGCCGGGCTGCGGCGGCCGCCCCGCCGTCAGCCAGCTCTCGCGCGCCTGCCCGCCCTTCCAGGCGCGGGTGGTGAAGCCCAGGATCTCCGTCTTGACGCCGCAGCGTTCCAGCGTGCGCGCCAGGATATCGGCGCTGATCGCCGCGATGGAGATCGGCCGCCCGCGCATCGAGCCGGAATTGTCGATCAGCAGCGTCACCACCGTGTCGCGGAAGTCCGTATCGCGCTCGATCTTGTACGACAGCGAGGTGCCGGGCGAGACGACCACGCGCGCCAGCCGCGCGGCATCGAGCATGCCCTCCTCCTGATCGAAGTCCCAGGCGCGGCTCTGCTGCGCCATCAACCGCCGCTGGAGCCGGTTGGCAAGCTTCGACACCGCCGATTGCAGGTGCACGAGCTGCCCGTCGAGATAGCCGCGCAGCCGCGTCAGCTCGTCGGGATCGCACAGCTCGGTCGCGGCGACTACCTCGTCGAACTGCGTCGTCCAGGTCCGATAGTCGAACTGCGCGTTGAGATCGGCGAAGGGGCGGTTGGGGCGAACGGGCTGCATCCCCTCCTCGCCGTCGTCGCCGGGCTCGCCATCGGCATCGTCGGGCGTCTCGCCCTGGCTATCCTCGCCCTCGCCGTCCTGCTCGTCGGTCCGGCGCTCCTGCCCCCGCTGCTCGACCTCGCCCTGGCCCTCTCCTTCGCCCGGCTCCTCGTCCTGGTCCTGCTCGTCGCCCGCTTCCTGCGAGCCCTCGTCCTCGGCGCCGCCCTCGTCCGCCTCGTCGGGGATCTGGTCGCCCTCGATCAGCTCCAGCTGTTCGAGCAGCCGCGTCGCCAGCGCCTGGAACGCGCGCTGATCGTCGATCGCCATCGCCAGCGCGTCGAGATCGACGCTGCCCTCGATCCAGTCGCGCACGAAGGCAAGGCCGCCTTGCGCCGCCGCCGGCACCGCGCGGCCCGTCAGCCGCTCGCGCACCAGCAGCCCCAGCGCGGTCGACAGCGGCACCTC
>NZ_CAHJWX010000434.1 GCF_903643065.1 Sphingomonas bacterium
CGCCGCCACCGCCGGCCACCGCCACCGCGCGCCGCGCGCGTTGAGCACGGTCGCCACCGCCAGCCCGAGCAGGACGTAGATCAGCGTCCACGCGACCGGGAACAGCCAGTCGGGCGGCGTCAGCGGCGGCTTGGCGAGCGCGAGATACCAGGCGTTCCGCGCGCCCGCCGGCACCGACCGCCCGCTGGCGAACCCGATCAGCAGGACCAGCGGCACCGTCACCACCGCCCAGCGCGCGAACGACGCCCGTAACTGCCCCGCCGACGCGATCCCGCCCATCTGCCGCCCCACCATGCCGCACCCGGCGTTGCCCGAGATCGCGGGCTTGTTCAACCAAGCGTCGCGGCGAGCAGGAACTCGACATTGCCCTCGGGGCCCGTGATCGGGCTGGGCACCACGCCCGCCACCGTCCAGCCTTGCCCCGCCACCCAGTCCGCCGCGGCGGCGCAGACCCGCGCATGCACCGCCGGATCGCGCACCACACCCTTCGCGCCCACGTCGCCGCGCCCCGCCTCGAACTGCGGCTTGACCAGCGCGAGCAGCCGCGCCGGGGCCCGCGCGAACGTCAGCGGCCGTTCCAGCACCTTGGCCAGCCCGATGAAGCTCGCGTCGCACACGATGAGGTCGACCGGCTCGGGGATATGCGCGGCGGTCAGCACGCGCGCGCTGGTCTGTTCCAGCACGACGACGCGCGGGTCCTGCCGCAGGCGCCAGGCGAGCTGGTTGGTGCCGCTGTCGACCGCGTATACCCGCGCTGCGCCGCGCTGGAGCAGCACGTCGGTGAACCCGCCCGTCGAGCTGCCGACGTCGATCGCCACCGCGTCCGCCACGGCCCAGTGCCAATGGTCGAGCCCGTGCGCGAGCTTGATCCCGCCGCGCGAGACCCAGGGATGATCGCGCCCGCGCACCTCCACCGCCGCGTCCGCCGCCACCTGCTCGCCCGGCTTGGCCACCTTGCGGGTCCCTGAGAAGACCAGCCCCGCCATGATCAACGCCTGCCCCCGCGCCCGGCTCTCGACGAGCCCGCGCTCGACGAGCAGCTGGTCGATGCGGACCTTGGCCAAATCTGGACTCCAGCGGGGTTGCGCGCTACCTTTCGACCCATGAACGCCCCGCCCGAGCAGAGCAAGTTCCAGGCCTACCGCGCGCGCAAGAAGGCAGCGGGGTTGCGGGAAGTCCGGATGTGGGTCCCGGACACGCGCACACCGGAGTTTCAGGCGGAAGCGAGGCGGCAAGCCGCGTTGCTCAATCACAGCGACGATGAGAAGGAAGCGATCGCGCTGATGGAAGCGCTCGCCAGCGAGGTTTGGGAAGACGGCGATTGGCGGTGAGGCGCGGTGAACTCGTGACCGTCGCGCAGGGCAAGCCGAGACCGGCGGTCATCATTCAGTCAAGCGTCGTGGCGACACCCGGCTCGCTGATCATCTGTCCCCTGACATCGTTCCTGATCGAAGCCCCGATCTACCGCCCGACCATCCTGCCCACGCCAGCGAATGGCCTGAAAATGCCATCACAATTGATGGTCGACCGGATCACCTTCGCGCGTGAGGAGCGCATCGCGAACGTGATCGGCTCGCTCGACGCCGATGATCTGGAAAGACTCGATCTGACCTTGGTCATCCTGCTCGATCTTGGCGGCTGACCGCCCCGCCGCCACCGCCCGCTTCACCCGCCGCCAGATCGCCAGGTTCAACCCCGCCAGCCCCAGCACCGCCACCCCCGTCGCGCCCGCCACCTTCTCCCAGCCGGTCACAGCGACTGGAACCAGTCTGCGCATATGGTCACTTCCTCGACCAGTTCGGTAGTGATGCCCAGGCTCAGTCGCTTCAAATGTTCGCAAAGCGCGGAACCGTCGATCAGGTCGATGGGTGGCGCGCCATCTCGGGTCGCCTCGCGACGTGCATCGCTGGAAAAGCTGCCGGTCGTGATGATCAGGCCCTTGTCCGTGCGCCCCATCATCGCACCTCTGAAATCCCGGACCGCGGCCGACCCGACCGAGCCCTGATAGCGCTTGCACTGGAAGAGGACGTGGAACGACATCAGGCTGAGTTGCAGAATGCCGGTCCCGTCGATCCCTCCATCGCCGGTGCGGCCCGTCACCTCCACCTTGATGAAGCCGGACTCGCGCAGCAAACGCTGACATAGGCGTTCAAAGGCATCAGGCGCGATCGATCGCACCACAGTCAGCAGTTCGTCGCGCCAGTCGCTAGTTTGTCCAACGTCGTCGACGCTTGCGTCGGTCGATTGAGCAGTCGCGCCGCGCCGCTGCGCATCATGCAGGCGGACTGTCGCGATCGCCGCTCGGACGTCGCCTTCTGACGCGACCTCGCCAACGTCGGTCAGGCTCCAGACGCCACGGCTACTGTTCTGCAGATAGCCACACCGTTTCAGCGTCGTTCGCGCCCACGCCAGCCGATACTCAAGTTCGGTCCGACCGGTCTCCCCGTGTGACACTCCCGCGACCAGCTCCGTGACCGCGCAAGCGCGAATGACTTCGGCGAGGTGCTCCGCCAGCGACGCGGAACCGCCGAGCGCGCGGAAGGCCACCAAGGCCGGCCAGTTCAGTTCGTCGAAGGTTGGGACCCGGTCGACGAACGGCCGACCGTCGCGCGAGGACGCCCTCACGCCCGCGCCTCCGCCACGCCCCCGCTGTTATGCCGCAGCGCGGCGAGCACGGTGGTGACGAGGGCGTCGGCGTCGAGTCCGGCGTCGGCATATTGGGCGTCGGGCTTGTCCTGGTCCTGGAA
>NZ_CAHJWX010000435.1 GCF_903643065.1 Sphingomonas bacterium
CAGCGCGGCAGCGAGCGCGACGGAGCGCCACGCGCTCATCGGCAGTCGTCGCCGGAGCCGGGGCGGCGACCGCCGAGCATGCCGCCGAGCATGCCGCCCAGCTTGGGCTTGCACGTCGGCTTGTCCCCCGGCTGGCCGTTGGCGCCGCGCGTCATCGCGCCCATCGAGGGCAGCACCATCGCGGTCGACTTGTAGCGGACCTTGGCCGTCCAATCGGGATGCCAGACGACCTTGGGACTGGTCGGGCGCGGTGGATAGGCAAAGTCCGCTTCCGGCCCGAAAGCGTTGACCAGCGTCACCGACGCGCCGCCTGCCTTGACCTCCGCCGGGATCTGGCAGCTCGTCGCCGACGGGGGCAGCACGATGCCCTGCGTCACCAGCCGCGCGACGACCGTGGGCGCGACATAGTCCCACAACGCCCCGCCGAACTCGCGCCGGGTCGACGATGCCCAACACACCGCGTCGCCGTTGCCCGCGCCGGTGAACGCCCAGGCATAATAGCCGGTGGCGCCCGGCACCGCGTTCCAGCTGAGCAGGCCCGAGCCGTCGGGCTGCGCCGCGACGCTGGCGTGCAGCGCCGCGAGCCAGTCCTGCTGGAGCGCGAAGCCGATCGTCGGCGTGTAATTGCCCGCGATCCGGTGATCGCCGACCAGCGAGCTGGCGGGCTGCGGATGCTTGTCGCGCGGGCCCGGCCAAAAGCCATAGGTGCGGCTGGTCGCCTCGCTGGGCGGATTGTCGACCGGCACGACGGTGGAGAAGATGTTGGGCGGCATCTGACCGTCCGCGATCTTGCCGAAATCGATGATCACCGGCTGGCCGGGCCCGGCATGCGCGCCGCAGCCCCAATAGATGAGCAGCCGGCCCTTGGGTCGTTGCGGCTGGCCGGGCTGGCTGGTGCCGCCGGTGCTCGGCTCCGACGGGCCGGACGGCGTCGGGATCGGCGTCGCGAGCGGGACGGAAGCGCCGAGCAGCGTGGCGGGCGGCAGGAAATGGTCCGCCCGCGCCGCGCCGCCATCGGGCGCGAGCGTCGAACCTAGCCGCAGCGTCAGCGACCGGCTCTCGCCGCCGCCCTTCAGGATCGCGCGTAGCCCGCCGGTCAACGGGCCGGTGGCGGTCGACACGTCCATGTAATAGCGAGCCTTGGGCGGTGTGCTCAGCTGCGCGCCGCCGCTCCCCGCCAGCATCCCCAGCGCGGTCGCCCCCACCAGCGCGCGCTTCACCCGCTCGTTCATCGTCCTGCCCCCTCCATCGGCGCGATCCCCATCACGCCGACAGACGTCAGGATGCCGCCGATCCGGCCAGGAGTCGAGACTCGGTATCCCTGCTCTTCGTCATACTGAGCTCGTTTCAGCATCCACGCGCGATGGGTGATCCTCGCGGGCATCGGCCCGTTTGGCAGCTGTCGCGCATGGACCCTGAAACAAGTTCAGGGTGACGACATTTGGCGGCGCTTACCGCCTGTAACGCGCCTTGAGCATCGCGAACGCCGCGCGCAGGCCATAGGCGTCGCCGCCCTTGGGCCGGCCCGGCCTGGCCGTGGGGCGCCAGGCGAAGACGTCGAGATGCGCCCAGGCGATCTCCTTGGGCACGAAGCGGCGCAGGAACAGCGCGGCGGTGATCGCGCCGGCGAAGCCGCCGTCGGGTGCGTTGACCAGATCGGCGATGTCGGACTTGAGCAGCTCGTCATAGCCGTCCCACAGCGGCATCCGCCATAGCGGGTCGGCGACGGCGCGGCCGGCGGCGAGCAGCGCCTCGGCGAGCGCGTCGTCGTTGCTGAACAGCGGCGGCAGGTCCGGGCCCAGCGCGACGCGCGCCGCGCCGGTCAGCGTCGCGTAGTCGAGGATCAGCTCGGGCCGGCCCTCCGCCGCCCTGGTCAGCGCGTCGCCCAGGATCAGCCGGCCTTCCGCGTCGGTGTTGGTGTTCTCCACTGTCAGCCCCTGGCGGGTGCGCAGCACGTCGCCCGGGCGGAAGGCGGCGCCGCCGATCGCGTTCTCGACGGCGGGGACGAGGACGTGCAGCCGTACCGGCAGCCCCGCCGCCATCACCAGCCCGGCGAGCGCGAGCACATGCGCCGCACCGCCCATGTCCTTCTTCATCAGCCGCATGCTTGACGACGGCTTGATATCGAGCCCGCCGGTGTCGAAGGTCACGCCCTTGCCGACCAGCGCCACGCGCGGGTGGGCGGGATCGCCCCATTCGAGCTCGATCAGGCGCGGGTGACGCTCCCTGGTCGCGGCCTGGCCGACGGTGGCGATCATCGGATAGCCTTGGGCGAGCGGATCGCCGCGCGTGACGTTCATCGCCGCGCCGTGCCGCCTGGCGAGCGCCTCGGCGGCGGCCTCCAGCTCGGCCGGGCCGGCATCGCCGGCGGGGGTGTTGACCAGATCGCGCACCAGCGCGGTCGCCGTGGCCAGCGCGAGCGCCTCGGCCGCGCCGGCGGGGTCGGTGGTCAGCAGCACGCGCGCGCCGGTATCGAGCTGCTGGCGGTAGCGATCGAACCGGTATTGGCCGAGCAGCCAGCCGAGCATCCCTGCGCCGGGATCGGGGAGGCGGTAGGTTCCGGCGGGCAGGAAGCCGCCCAGCGACGCGTACCGCCAGGGCGAGCTCGCCGACTCGTCGCAGACCAGCAGCGCCGACCAGTCCTCCGCCGCGTCGCCGGGCAGGATCGCGCGGTCGCCGGGCTTGCCGGTCAGCCCATGCGCCGTGATCGCCGCGCGGACGCGCGGGGCTTGCGCGGCGAGCCA
>NZ_CAHJWX010000436.1 GCF_903643065.1 Sphingomonas bacterium
ATGCCTTCCCACCACACGAATGCGCTAACTACCTCCGCAACAGCGGCTACGCTTCAGCTTAGATGGATCAGAGTCTAACCGGCAACGTCAAATGGGCAAACGCGCCGGGCAATGTGCTGCTTCCTCCGATTGAAACGGGTCTCGACCTGGCTTCCGTGGCGAACGTCTCGCAATTGACGGCAATCGATCGGCGGCAGCTGCGTGACCACATGGGTCGCATACCCCGCAACCGCCTGACTAAGGTCTTCGCCGGCATCGACACCGTGCTCGGCCGCTGACCTATTCCTCCGTCCGGATCAGCACCGTCTCGCCGATCAGGAAGAACAGCAGGAACGGCGCCCAGGCGGCGAGGAAGGGCGGGTAGGCGCCGAGATTGCCCATCGCCAGCGCGAAATTGTCGGCGACGAAATAGGCGAAGCCCAGCGCCATCCCCAGCACCGCGCGCACGAACAGCTGGCCCGAGCGGGCAAGGCCGAACGCCGCGACCGCGCCCAGCAGCGGCATCAGCACCGACGACAGCGGCCCGGACAGCTTGTGCCACAACGTGCCCTCCAGCGATTTGGTCGGCCGCCCCGCGTCGCGCAGGTCGCTGATCGCGGCGCGCAGCCCGGTGAAGGTCAGCCCGTCCGCGTCGACGCTGCCCAGCGTGAACTGGTCCGGCCGCACGCCGCGCGCTACAGTGATCTCGCCGAGTGCGGTCACCTTGCCGCTGCCCACCTCGAACCGCATCGCCGGGCCGATCCGCCAGCCGCCGTCGCCGGGCCGCCCGGTGGCCGCGCGGACGATCGCGATCAGGTTGCCGCCGGTCCGGTCGTACAGGGTCACGCCGCCCAGCCGTGCGCCCATCCCGCGCCCCGACACGTCCGCCGCCTCGATCAAATCGTCGCCGTCGCGCACCCAGACGTTGGTGCGGCCACCGCGATCGGGCGCCAAGCGCGCATAGTCGACCTTCTGCCACCGATCGAGCGTCGCCGTGCCCGGCGCCACCACCGCCTCGTTGAACGCGAACTGGAGCACCGCGACGCCCAGGCTCGCGACCAGCAGCGGCGCCAGCACCTGGTGCGCGGACAGGCCGGCCGCCTTGAGCGCGATCACCTCCGAGTTCTGGTTCATCTGCAACAGCGTCAGGATCGTGCCGAGCAGCACGGCGAAGGGCAGGAAACGCGCGACCAGCTGCGGCGCGCGCAGCCCGACATAATGGAGCACGGCGGCCTGCCCGTTGCCCGGGACGACCAGGATCTTCGAGGACTCGGTCAGCAGGTCGAGCGCCTGGAGGACCAGCACCAGCATCGCCAGGATGCCGAACGTCCGCGTCAGGAACAGCCGCACCATGTACACCGCCACCGTGCGCGACGGGAAGAAGCTCGACATCAGGCGGCGGCCTTGCGCGCTGGCCCGGGCAGCAGGCGACGCAGCCGCTTGCCCAGTCCGCCGAACACCCGCTCCAACGCCGCGATCGGCTGGCCGCCGGGGACATAGGCGATCTGGTAGAACAGCCATATCACCAGCGCGGCGAACAGCGCGAACGGCACCCACAGCGCGATGATCGGGTCGATATGGCCCTTCTCGGCGACGTCGGCGGCGTATTGGTTGATCTTGTGATAGGTCACGATCATCACCACCGACACGAACACGCCCAGCGCCGAGGTGGAGCGCTTCGGCGGCACGCCCAGCGCGACGGCGAGCAGCGGCAGCAGGAACATCGTCGCCAGCTCCGCCAACCGGAAGTGGAACTCGGCGCGGCTGTCCAGCCGATCGACGCTCGACGCGGCATGATGCCCCAGCTTGGCGAGCTCCGGTAGCGTCGACTCCATGTTCTTGTTGCTGCCGCTGCCACGGGTGCGGAAGCTTTCGTATTTGGGCAGCGGGATCGGCAGGTCGTGGCTGGTGAAGGTGAGCACGCGCGGCGTCACGAACTTCGGATCGTTGTGGATCAGCGTGCCGTCGGTCAGCCGCAGGATGATCGTGTCGGGATCGTCCGTCGCCAGGAACTCGCCCGCCTGCGCGGTGACGGACACCCATTTGTCGGGCGCGGATTGCTGGCGAACGAAGATGCCCTGCAGATGCCGGCCCTTCTGCTCGGACCGTTCGACGCGCATCGTCATCTTGTCGCCGAATTGCGTGAAGTCGCCGACCTTGATCGCCGCGCCGAGCGCGCCGGTGCGCAGCTCGAAGCGCAGCCCTTCGTAATTGTACCGCGCGCGGGGCTGAACATAGCCCACGATCATGAAGTTCGCGACCGCGAGCACGATCGCATAGGCATAGGGCACGCGCAGCATCCGGGCGTAGCTCATGCCGACGCCACGCATCACGTCCAGCTCGCTCGACGTCGCGATCTTGCGAAAGGCGAGCAGGATGCCGAGCAGCAGGCCGATCGGAATGCCCAGCCCCAGATATTCGGGCAGCAGGTTGGCGAGCATGCGCCACACCACCGCGACGGGCCCGCCTTCCGTGGCGACGAAATCAAACAGCTTCAGCATGCGATCGAGCACGAACAGCATGATCGCGATCACCAGCGTCGACACGAGCGGGATCGCGATGAGCCGGGCTAGGTAGCGGTCGATGGCGGGCATGGGAACGGCGCGACCGTAGAGGGGGAGGGGGCGGGCGTCACGTGAATAGTCCCGTCATCTTCCCGGAAGCGGCGGCGGGCGATCATGTCCGGTCCGGCCGGCCAGCGCGGGCGGGAGGTCGCCTCAGCCGATCGCGCCGACGGCCGATCCGCGCGTGCCG
>NZ_CAHJWX010000437.1 GCF_903643065.1 Sphingomonas bacterium
GCCGGCCGCATGCCGCCGACCGGCTTCCCGCGCGACAACCGCTTCGCCCGTCGTTAGCCCGGCCTTAACGCCCATCGGCCTAGCGCCCGGCCATGGCCACCGCGCGACCCCTTGCCCTCACGCTCACCCGCGAGGTGCTGGAAGCGGGCGTGGAGCTGGTGCCGATCCCCGCCGCGCACATCACGCGCCACGCCGATGGCTGGGCGTTCGAGGCGTTTAATCGCGCCTATCGGCTGACGGGACTGGGCATCGTGCCGCACCGGTCGCCGATGATCGAGAGCCTGCGCGACCGGCTCGACCTGTTCATGGCCGGCACCGAGACCTCGACCGGCTTCGACTGGTCGCTGGGCGACGCGATCGACTGCCGCCACTATCGCGTCGGCGTCGCGCGGCTCTCCGCGCTGTCGAAGCGGCGCTGCACCGTCACCTTTGTCGACGTGACGCAGCAGCTCAACATCGAACGCAGCCTCCGGCGCGAGATGACCACCGACAGCCTGACCGGCCTGCCCAACCGCGAGGGGTTCGGCGATCTGATCGAGGCGGCGACCGGCGCCTATGCGGTGCTGGTGATCAATCTCGACCGGTTCGGGCAGCTCAACACCGCGCTGGGCAGCCTGGCGGGAGACGAGCTGCTGATCACGGTGGCGCGCCGGATCAAGGGGGCGTTGCGGGCCCGGGACTCGCTAGCGCGGATCGGCGGCGACGAGTTCGGCGTGCTGGTCGCGATCGACGACGAGCCGGGCGAGGCGCTGGCGCTCGCCGAGCGTATCCACCGCACGCTGCGCGCGCCGTTCCGGCTGACCGACTATGAGATCGGCGTCGAGGGCTCGATCGGCATCGCGCCGGGCGAGGCGGCGGTGGAGGGCGAGGAGCTGATCCGCCACGCGCAATTCGCCAACAAGCGCGCCAAGGCGAGCGGGCGCACCGAGACCTATCAGGACCAGGCCTTCACCATCGCCCGCGCGCGCTTCGCGATGGAGACTGAACTGCGCTGCGCGATCGAGGAACGCCGGCTGCGGCTCACCTTTCAGCCGATCTGCGACCTGGCCACCGGCCGGATCATGTCGGTCGAGTCGCTGGCGCGCTGGACCGATCGGCAGGGGCGCGACCATTCGCCCGACCAGTTCATCCCGGTCGCGGAGGAATCGGGGCTGATCGTCCCGCTCGGCCGCTGGGCGATTGACGAGGCGGCGCGGACGCTGCGCGACTGGGACGAGCGCGCCGGCGGCAACGGCTGCGGCGTGCGCGTCGCCGTCAACCTGTCGCCGATCCAGTTGCAGCGCGACCGCATCGCGTCGGTGCTGGAGACCGCGCTCGCCACCACCGGGCTGTCTGGCGAGCGCTTCACGCTGGAGCTGACCGAAAGCGCGGTCATCGGCGATCCCGATGGCGTCACCGGCGCGATGCACGCCCTGCGCGATCTCGGCGCGACGCTGGCGCTCGACGATTTCGGCACCGGCTATTCCAATCTCGCCTATCTGCACAAGCTGCCGATCGACGTGCTCAAGATCGACCGGAGCTTCGTGGCCGCCATGCTCGACGATCGCGACAAGGTGGCGATCGTGCGCGCGATGGTGGGGCTCGCGCAGGCGCTGGGCATGCAGACCACGGCGGAGGGCGTGGAGACGGCGGAGCTAGCGCGCATGCTGGCGGCGCTGGGCTGCACCTATGGCCAGGGCTGGTTCTATGGCCGGCCGCTGGAGGCGGACGCGGCCTGGGCGCTGATCGCCTCGGCGACGGCGGCATCGGCGAGTTCGTCGACCCTGGGCTGAGCGGGAAAGCCCTCCGTGATCCACGCCGCCTCAATCGCCTTCAGCGTCGTCGCCACCACCGGGCCGGCCGGGAGCCCGCGGGCGATGAGCGCGCCACCGGCGATCGGCAGGCGCGGCACCGGCCAGTCCCGCACATGGCGGGCGGCCAGTCGCGCATCGAACGGCTCGAACACGAGCAGCGCGCGGTCCGCCGCCGCCTCCCGTCCCGAACGATAGGCATCCTCGTAAACCGAACCGCGCCGGTCGGTCAGCGCGGCGATCAGCCGGGTGCGCTGTTGCTTCGACAGCTTCAGCCGGGCGGCGATCGACTCACCTCGTTCCGGGTCGCGCGGCACCAGCGCGGCCAGTCGGCGGATCGCGTCGGGCGGGATGGCAGCGGCGTCCTCCCTAGCGGCCAGCTCCGCCAACCGCGCCACGCCACTCGCGTCGATCTCGGGTAGCACCGCGCGCCAGATGCCGTGCTCGGTCATCAGCGCCACCGTCGCCACCGCGCCGGGCGCGACCAGCAGCTTGAGCAGCTCCGCCGCGATCCGCTCGCGTGACAGCGCCATCAGGTCGTTCGCGCGCGCCGCGCACGCCGCGAGTCCGTCCGCGTCGACCGTGTCGCCGAAGCGCGCCTGGAAGCGGAAGAAGCGCAGGATGCGCAGATGGTCCTCCGCGATCCGCCGGTACGGATCGCCGATGAAGCGCACGCGGCGCGCCGCCAGATCGTTCAGCCCGCCGAACCAGTCGTGCACCGCGCCGTCGCCCGGATCGGCATAGAGCGCGTTGATCGTGAAATCGCGCCGGCTCGCGTCCGCCCGCCAATCGTCGGTAAAGGCGACCACCGCGTGGCGCCCGTCGGTCGCGACGTCGCGGCGCAGCGTCGTGACCTCGACGGGCGTGCCGCGCGCCACCGCGGTCAGCGTGCCGTGCGCGATCCCGGTCGGCACCACCTTGATCCCCGCCCCCGTCAGCC
>NZ_CAHJWX010000438.1 GCF_903643065.1 Sphingomonas bacterium
AGCGCGTCCGTCGCGCGCAACTCGCCCGCCTGCACCGCGCGTTGCGTCAGCAGCCAGGCGATGACGTGCATCAGCCGCGTCGTCACCTTGAGCGACTCACACGAGAAGCCGATGCGCGCGAGCGGCGCCAGCCGGTCCCGCTCCGCCCGCCCCACCTCGTCGAAATAATCGCGCGCCTCGTCCGCGAGCAGCAAAGCCTCCATATGCAGCGCGTCGATCAGCCGCCGATGGAGATGCGAGTCGGGCAGGCCGGACATGCCACCCGCCCTGCCATGCGCGCGCGCCTCTCGCCAGCGCGGCCTTAAGAGGCCTGTCCCGCGCTGACACCGTTCACGCGATGATGTCGGGGATCAGCTGGCCCTCCAGCATCGCGATCTCGTCGCGCAACGACAACTTGCGCTTCTTAAGCCGCGCGAGCCCCAGCTGGTCGATCGGCGGCGCGCCGGCTAGCGCGGCGATCGTCGCGTCCAGATCGCGATGCGCCTCGCGCGCCGCGCCCAGCCGCGCCCGTGTCAGCGCCTCATCCATCGCCACCCCCGTTTGCCGGGCGCATAGCCCGGTGCGGCGCCCCCCACAACGGATCGTCGCCGCGACCGGGCGGGTCGTCGCACCGGCCCCAGGCCCCGCGCGACTTGAACGCGTTCGGCGCGTTGCTAGCCTCTCCCTTCCTCCCGAGGAGTTCACCACGATGGCGTCGACGCATCAGGCCGCTCTGGAAACCAAGCACGCCACCCTGGACCGGCGCCTCGCCGAGGAGAGCGCGCGCCCGCACCCCGATTCGACCCTGGTCGCCGACCTCAAGAAGCAGAAGCTGAAGCTCAAGGAGGAGATCGGGCGAGACTAACCCGGCCTTCCGCGAGGCGGCCTAACCCCGGCCGAGCAGCGGCTTCGCGTAATCGGGCGTCGAAGGTCCCTGCCCTACCGGCTTGCGCGCGCGGCGGGGATCGATCGGCCGATCGAGCGCGATCCCGATCCGCCCGCGCGTGCACCAGGCGACCTTGCCCGTCAGGTCGCCCAGCCCGCGGATCTGGAGCGACACCGTCGTGCCGGGCTCCACCACATGGTCCAGCTCGATCATCAGCCCCTCGGCCGACAGGTTGCGCACGCGCGCGTCGTGCACGCCGATCACGCCGGCGATCGATACCCGCGCGCTCAGGTACAGACTGTCGCGCCGACGCGCGCGCCCGTCCCCCGCGCCTTGCACCGCCGTCGTCTCGCCGGGCAGGCCGCCCACGTCCACCATCGCGTCCCGTGCTCCCGTCCCAGGCCCCGCTCTAAGCCAAGCGGGGTTACCCGGACCCTAACGCTTATGCCTCGCGCGACGACCGCTCGTGGCGCTCATGGCGCGCCTGCGCCTCGACCGTCATCGTCGCGACGGGGCGCGCCTCCAGCCGCGCGAGGCCGATCGGCTCGCCCGTCACCTCGCAATAGCCGTATTCGCCCGCGTCGATCCGGCGCAGCGCCGACTCGATCTTGCTGATCAGCTTGCGCTGGCGATCGCGCGTGCGCAGCTCGATCGACCAGTCGGTCTCGCTCGCCGCGCGATCGGTCAGGTCCGCCTCGCGCAACGGCCCGATCTGCAGCTGCGACAGCGTATCCTGCGATTCGCGCAGGATCGAATCCTTCCACGCCAACAGCTTGCGCCGGAAATAGGTCTGTTGCGTCAGGCTCATGAACGGCTCGTCGACGGAGGGGCGACAGCCCGGCTCCGCGTCGTTCGCCGCGATCAGATCCGTCGTGTCGATCCGCTGCAATACCGTCGCCATCGCGCCCTCCCTCCGGCCGGCCCTGGCGCTGGACCCACCCCGGCCAGCACCCACGCACCGCCACGTCGCCCCGCGCCGGGCCTATAAATAAAGGTTAGGAAACCGACAAGCGCACGGTAACATCGCCGTCATATCGGCGGGCTGGTGTCGCTTCGTTGCATCACCCGGGCGGGCCGGCTCGAACCCGGCACGTCCAGCCCGCATGCCGCAAGGCCCGGCGATGAGCCAGGGAAGCGAGCCTGACCCCACCGGGGCAAGCGAAGCGCGGATGGATCAGGTTAGGCCGCCTTCAACGCTGCCTCGATCTGGTCGATCGGGTGCCCGGTCAGGTCCTTGGCCAGCTCGCCGACGACCCGCTTCGCCACCTCGGAATGATAGTGTTTGCGCAGCTCGCCCAGCGTCTTGGGCGGCGCCACCACCACCAGCGCGTCATATTGATGCGCCAGCGCGCGCGTCTTCAGCAGGTCCGCCGCTGTCGCCGCGAACCGGTCTTCCTCCAGCTGGTGGAAATCGGTCGGCTCGACCGAGCTGCCCGTCCGAGCGGTGCCGCCCGCCGGGGTGGTCGAGGAGGCGCGGCCCGCCGCGTCGGTCGCCTGGTCGCGCGTCGCCGGATTGGGATGTTCCTCCGCCTGTTCCACCGTCAGATTGGGATGCGCCGCATCGCCCTCGTTACGCAGGAACAGCAGCTTGCGCCCGTCGGCGACGAGCACGACGATGTTGTGGGCCAGTTCCATGCGATCTTCTCCAGTCGGTTCGGCTGCCCAACGCCCCCGCCCCGCGCGGGTTGCGCGGCTCCACCCGCCCCGCCATAGCCCGCCCGCCATGCACGACATTCGCCCATGCACGACATAAAGAGCGTCCGCGACGATCCCGCCGCCTTTGACGCCGCGCTCGCCCGCCGCGGCGTCGCGCCGGCGTCAGCGGCGCTGCTCGCGCTGGACGAACGCCGCCGGGCCATGATC
>NZ_CAHJWX010000439.1 GCF_903643065.1 Sphingomonas bacterium
GGCGCGGCTGGAGGCGGTGCACGCCGATCGCGCGGCGGCGGCGGCCGGCTGGTTCGAGGCGCACGCGCCCGACTGGGACGCGATCCGCTCGCTCCACGTCGCCGACAGCGAGGTCGAGGCGGCGATGACGGCGGCGCTGGGCGACATGGAAGTCGGCGTGCTGGTGGATATCGGCACGGGCACCGGGCGGATGCTGGAGCTGTTTGGCGACCGCGCGGCGCAGGCCGTCGGGGTGGATCGCTCGTCCGAGATGCTGCGCCTCGCCCGCGCCAAGCTGGCGGGTCGCGCGGTGGAGTTGCGCCAGGCGGACCTTTACCGGCTGCCGCTGGCGGACGGGGCGGCCGATGTCGCCATCCTGCACCACGTGCTGCATTTCTGCGCGCAGCCCGAGGCGGCGATCGCGGAAGCCGCGCGGGTGCTCGGGCCGGGCGGGCGGCTGCTGATCGCCGACTTCGCCCCGCACGACCGCGAGGAACTGCGCGCGCGCGAGGGCCATGCGCGGCTCGGCTTCGCGGACGCGCAGGTGCAGGCCTGGTTCGCCGCCGCCGGGCTGGGGCTCGCGCGGACCGAGACGCTGGAGGGCGGCGAGCTGACCGTCAAATTGTGGCTGGGTCGCCGGGACGGCGTCCGCTTGCGAGAGGTGAAGGCGGCATGAGCCCGACACTGGTCGACATGGCCGAGGCGCGTCGCGCGCTGGACGCCCCGCTATACGCGGACGTGGCGGGCGACATGGACGTGAGCTTCGAGTTTTTCCCGCCCAAGACGGCGAAGATGGACGAGCAGCTATGGGCGGTGGTGACGACGCTGGCGCCGCTGGCGCCGCGCTTCGTGTCCGTGACCTATGGCGCGGGCGGCTCGACGCGCGAGCGCACGCACCAGACGGTGGCGCGCATCCAGCGCGAGACGCCGCTCGCCGCCGCCGCGCACCTCACCTGCGTCGATGCGACCCGCGACGAGGTGGACGCGGTCGCGCGCGAATATTGGGCGGCGGGCGTGCGCCACATCGTGGCGCTGCGCGGCGACAGCCCGGACGGCGGCGCGTTCAGCCCTCATCCGGGCGGCTATGACGGCGCCGCCGCGCTGGTCGCGGGCCTGCGCCGGCTGCACCCGTTCGACATCTCGGTGGCCGCCTATCCGGAGCGGCATCCGGACTCGACGGACGCCGCCGCCGACCTGGACCATCTGCGCCGCAAGCTCGACGCCGGCGCGAACCGCGCGATCACCCAGTTCTTCTTCGAGCCGGAGACCTTCTTCCGCTACCGCGACGCGGCGGCGGCGGCGGGGGTGACGGCGCCGATCGTGCCCGGGATCATGCCCGTCACCAACGTCGCGTCCGTCAGGCGGATGAGCGCGATGTGCGGCGCGGCGGTGCCCGCCTGGATGGATCGGCTGTTCGAGGGGCTGGACGACCGGCCCGCCGCGCGCGAGCTGGTCGCGGCGACGGTGGCGGCCGAGCTGTGTCGCAAGCTGTATGCGGGCGGCGTGCGTGAGTTCCACTTCTACACGCTCAATCGGGCCGAGCTGGCCTATGCGATCTGCCACCTGCTGGGCGCGCGGCCGATGCCGGCGCGGGCGGAGGCGGCGGCCTGATGCCTGGTCACCCTGAACTTGTTTCAGGGTCCATGCGAGACCTTCGACACGGGCGCGCCGCCGATGACGAAGCGGCGCGCATGGATGCTGAAACAAGTTCAGCATGACGAGGACAGAAATGACCCCACGCGAACTCTTTCACGCCGAGGCCGCCAAGCGCATCCTGATCACGGACGGCGCGTTCGGGACGGAGATCCAGAACTGGAAGCTGGACGAGGCCGCCTATGCGGGCGCGCTGGCGCTGGGCCATGACCAGAAGGGCAACAACGACATCCTGGCGCTGACCAGGCCGGAGGTGCCGGAGTCGATCCACCGCGCCTATTTCGCGGCGGGCGCCGATATCGCGGAGACCAACACCTTTTCCGCCAACCGGATCAGCCAGGCGGACTATGGCGCGCAAGCGCTGGTGCGCGACATCAACGTCCAGTCGGCGGCGATGGCGCGGCGCGTCGCGGACGAGTTCACGGCCCGCGACGGACGGCCGCGCTTCGTCGCCGGCGCGCTGGGGCCGACCAACAAGACGCTGTCGTTGTCGCCCGACGTCAACGACCCCGGCTATCGCGAGATCGACTTCGACTATCTGAAGGACGTGTATCGCGAGCAGATCGACGCGCTGGTCGAGGGCGGCGCGGACTTCGTGCTGATCGAGACGGTGTTCGACACGCTCAACGCCAAGGCCGGGATCATGGCGGCGATCGAGGCGGGTGGCGCGCTGGGGCGCGACCTGCCGATCATGTTGTCGATGACGCTGACCGACCTGTCGGGGCGCAACCTGTCCGGCCACACGGTGGAGGCGTTCTGGCACGCGGTGCGCCACGCGCGGCCGCTGACGATCGGGCTCAACTGCTCGTTCGGTGCCGAGCAGCTGCGCCCGCACGTCAAGGTGCTGAGCGACCTGTGCGACGCGCTGATCATGGTCTATCCCAATGCCGGGCTGCCCAACGAGCTGGGCGAGTATGACGAACGGCCCGAGACGACGGCGGGGCTGGTCGGCGAATGGGCGCGCGCGGGGCAGGTCAACGTGCTGGGCGGCTGTTGCGGCTCGACGCCGGAACACATCGCGGCGATCGCGGACGCGGTGCGTGGCCTGCCGCCGCGCGCGGTGCCGGCGACGCCGGTGCGGACGCGGCTGGCGGG
>NZ_CAHJWX010000440.1 GCF_903643065.1 Sphingomonas bacterium
CGCGCGCCCGTCCGTCCCGCGCGCGCGGCGCAGCGGCGTGTCGCACACGGAGCAGGTCGCCCGGCCGATGCCGGACGCGGGCAGGAACTGGATCGCGCCGCAGCCCGTGCACGCGACATCGACGCCGTCCCGGCTATCGCCCCTATACCCCTGATCGGTCATCGCGGATCCTTCTACGCGCGAGGCCCGACAATGGTCGCATCCGCGCCGACGCCGATAGTTCCGGATGCGCGCGGGCGTTCGCCATGCCATAGGGCGCGCCTTCCCCCGTCGGATTCGGATCACGTCCATTCGCCAGATCGCGGCCCTCCCCTACAGGTTCGAAGGAACCGGCGGCGATGCGGCGGTGCGCGTGCTGCTGGTCACGTCGCGCGCGACGCGCCGCTGGGTGATCCCCAAGGGCAATATCGCGCCCGGCCTGTCGCCGTCCGCCGCCGCCGCCGCGGAGGCGGAGGAGGAGGCGGGGGTGTGCGGCGCGCTGTGCCCCGTGCCGATCGGCGCCTATCGGTATCGCAAGAAGCGCGGCAGTGGTGCGTCGCTGATGGTCGATGTCGACGTGTTCCCGCTCGCGGTGACGCAGGAACTGGCCGACTGGAAGGAGCGCGGCGAGCGCGAGCGGCGCTGGTTCAGCCTCGCCGCCGCCGCCGACGCGGTGGACGAGACCGACCTGCGCGACCTGATCCGCACCTTCGCCCCCGCCCAGTTCCGCGCGGCCGTCCGCCAGGCGCGCCACCCCCAAGCCCCCCAAGGCAGGAAATCCGTCGCCATGTTCTCCTGGTTCCAGCGCCTGTTGCCCCGGACGGGCAATTTCTTCGAGATGTTCGAGGCGCACGCCGCCACCGTGCTCGCCGGCGCGAAGGCGACCGCGCGGCTGCTCGACGGTGGGCCCGCGACGGCCGAGCACATCCGCGAGATCGGCGAGCGCGAGCACGACGCCGACGACATCACGCGCGACGTGCTCAAGCAGGTGCGCGCCACCTTCCTGACCCCCTTCGATCGCGGCGCGATCACCGCGCTGATCGGCGCGCTGGACGACACGATCGACGAGATGCAGTCCGCCGCCGCCGCCATTGACCTGTACGAGGTGGCCAGCTTCGCGCCGGAGATGCGCGACATGGCGGCGCTGGTGGTCGATGCCGCGCGGCTGACCGCCGAGGCGATGCCGCTGCTGCGCGACGTGACGCGCAACGGCGACCGGCTGCACGAGTTGACCGAGCGGGTCATCCGCATCGAGGGCCATGCCGACGAGGTGCACAAGGCGGGGCTGAAGCGCTCGCTGAAGGAGTTCGGCGCGATCGACACGCTGCGCTTCGTCAAGGAACGCGAGCTGTACGAGCATCTGGAACGCATCGTCGACGCGTTCGAGGATGTCGCCGACGAGATCGACGGCATCGTCATCGACTACGCGTAGGCACCATGCACATTCTTGCCCTGCCGCTGCTCGTCGCGCTGATCGGCGTGGCGCTCGCGTTCGACTATCTCAACGGCCTGCACGACGCCGCCAACGCGATCGCGACGGTGGTGGCGACCCGGCTGCTGTCGCCGGTGCGCGCGGTGGCGTTCGCCGCGTTCTTCAACTTCGCGGCCTATTTCCTGACGCTCGCCTTTCCCAGCCTCCATGCGGTGGCGGCGACGATCGGCAAGGGGCTGATCGCCGCCGATGCGGTGACACCGGCCGTGGTGTTCGGCGCGCTGGGGGGCGCGATGTTCTGGAACATCGTGACGTGGCTGCGCGGCATCCCGTCCTCGTCGTCGCACGCGCTGGTCGGCGGGCTGATCGGCGCGGGGCTGGCCCATTCGGGGATCGGCGTCGTGCAATGGGACGGGCTGAACAAGACGCTGATCGCGATCGTGCTGTCGCCCACCATCGGCATGGCGCTGGCGATGCTGGTGATGCTGGGCTCGTCCTGGCTGTTCCGGCGCGCCACCTCGTCCGGCGCCGAGCGCTCGTTCCGGTCGCTGCACCTTGCCTCGTCGGCCGCCTATTCGCTGAGCCACGGGCTGAACGACGCGCAGAAGACGATGGGGATCATCACGGTGCTGCTCTATTCGACCGGGCATCTGCATGGCGAGTTCCACGTGCCGCCCTGGGTGGCGCTGTCCTGCTACGCCGCGATCGCGCTGGGCACCGTCACGGGCGGGTGGAAGATCATCGAGACGATGGGCAGCCGCATCACCAAGCTGTCGCAGCATCAGGGGTTCAGCGCGTCCGCCGCCGGTTCGGTGGTGCTGTTCGGCGCGTCGGCGCTGGGGGTGCCGGTGTCGACCACGCACACCATCACCGGCGCGATCATCGGCGCGGGCACCGCCCGGCGCGCGTCGTCGGTGCGCTGGGGCGTGGCGGGCAATGTGGTGATCGCCTGGATCGTCACCATCCCCGCCTCGGCGACGGTGGGCGCGCTGTTCTACGCGGCGACGCGGCTGTTCTGAGCGTGCTTGTCTGCGACGCGCCGGCCGAACGACATCCGCCGTTCCAGCCGCGCGCATAGCTCCGCATAGTAATCGGCGAGGAAGCGCGGATCGTCGCCGTCGTCGGGCAGGCCCGCCTTGGCGCGGATCGTCGCGGCGACGATGGTCATCCCGTCCGTGTTCCCGGAGCGCAGCACCTCCTCCAGCGCCTGCAGCTCGAACTCGCCGTAGAGCGACAGCGCGGCGTCGCTGAAGCGGCGCTGCGCCGGCAGCGCCGCCAGGTCCGCGCCGAGCCGCGCGCGCACGTC
>NZ_CAHJWX010000441.1 GCF_903643065.1 Sphingomonas bacterium
ATGCGCGGCGCCCGGCCGACCCCGCGCAGGCGGCGGCCGCGCTGATGATGCCGCGCGGGCGACGCGAGACGGGGTGGTTCCTGGCCTTCGCGATCGGGGTCGGCGGCGGCTGGGAAGTGCTGTATCGCGGCTATCTGTTCTGGTCACTGGCGCCGCTCACTGGCGGGCTCGGCGCGGTGGCGGCGATGGCGCTGAGCTATGGCGTCGCGCACGGCTATCGCGGGCCGGGGGCGCTGGCGGCGAGCATCGCGGGCGCGCTGTTCTTCGCCGGCGGCTATGCGCTGACCGGGAGCCTGTGGTGGCTGATCGTGCTGCACGTCGGCCTGCCGCTGATCGGGCTGCGCGTGCGCCCCATGGCGCCCGGCTAGAAAAATCCGGCGCTTCCGCTATGTATCGCGCATGCTGACAGAGCCGGCCGCCGTCATGCCCATCCCCGGGCACATCGATCCCGTGCCCGTCGCGCGGCCCCTGCCGGCGCGGCCGGACGGGCGCGTCGACCTGATCGGCCTGTCCCGCGACCAGCTTCGCGCGGCGCTGGCCGAGGCGGGCATGGAGCCCCGGCAGGCGAAGCTGCGCGCCAAGCAGATCTGGCACTGGCTGTACAATCGCGGCGCCACCGACTTCGCGGCGATGACCGACATCGCCAAGGCGCAGGCGCCGTGGCTGGCGGAGCGCTTCGCGATCGGGCGGCCCGAGGTGGTGGAGGCGCAGGTCTCGACCGACGGGACGCGCAAATGGCTGCTGCGCTCGCCCGATGGCCAGGATTACGAGGCGGTGTTCATCCCTGACGCCGATCGCGGCACCCTGTGCGTGTCGAGCCAGGTCGGCTGCACGCTCAACTGCCGCTTCTGCCACACCGGGACGATGCGGCTGGTGCGCAACCTGACGGCGGGCGAGATTGTCGGCCAGGTGATGCTCGCGCGCGACGCGCTGGGCGAGTGGCCGTCCCAACCCGAGGGGCGGATGCTCACCAACATCGTGATGATGGGAATGGGTGAGCCGCTCTATAATTTCGACGCCGTGCGCGACGCGTTGGCGGTGGTGATGGACGGCGACGGGCTGGCGCTGTCGAAGCGGCGGATCACGCTGTCGACCAGCGGCGTCGTGCCGATGATGGCGCGCGCGGGGGCGGAGATCGGGGTCAACCTCGCCGTGTCGCTGCACGCGGTGACCAAGGCGGTGCGCGACGAGATCGTGCCGCTCAACCGCAAATACGGGATCGAAGAGCTGCTCCAGGCCTGCGCCGACTATCCCGGCGCCAACAACGCGCGACGCATCACGTTCGAATATGTCATGCTCGACGGCAAGAACGACAGCGACGACGACGCGCGCGAGCTGGTGCGGCTGATCCGGCACTATCGGCTGCCGGCGAAGGTGAACCTGATCCCGTTCAATCCCTGGCCCGGCGCGCCCTATGCGTGCTCCCCGCCCGAGCGCATCCGCGCGTTCAGCAACATCATCTTCGAGGCGGGCATCAGCGCGCCCACGCGCACCCCGCGCGGCCGCGACATCGACGCGGCGTGCGGCCAGCTGAAGACGGCGGCGGCGAAGAAGACGCGGGCCGAGCTGGACCGGGAGGGGGAGGCGGCGCTGGGCTGAGGCGCTCCTGCTGGCCGTTCCGGCACCGCCACGTCGTTTCGTGAGCGAGACGACGCCGAGAGATTGGACATGCTTCAGGAAGACGCGATCCGCGTCGAGGCGCTGCTCGCGCCCGGCGAGCGGGTGCTGCGCGAGACGCCGGTGACGGCGCTGATGCCGCGCGCGGGGATCGTCGCGATCGGCTGGGCGGTGCCGGCGTTCGCGGTCGGGTTCTTTCCACTTCGCGCCGTGATCCTCTATTTGCTGCACCCGTCAGCCGATGCCCGCATACCATGGTGGCTGCTGCTCGTGTTCGTCGGCTTTGGGCTGTTGTGGCTCACCATCGCGCGGGCGCTCGTGCTGGAGCCGAGACGGCTCGCCCGTCTCTGGCCTCACATCACGCACGTCCTCACCGACCGGCGGTTCCTGGCGATCGATCGGCGCACGGGCGTGCTGTGGGAGAACGAGCTGACGACCATCTGGACGATCAAGACCTTCTCGCCCTTTGGCCGGCTGACGCTGACGCGGCGCGGCGCCAGCAGCGACACGGGCCGGTATGCGCGCAACCGCGACTATGACGGCGTCGCGGACGTGGCGGCGGTGGCGCAGGAGATCGCGGACATGACGGGCGTGCCCGTGGGCGTTACCCCTGCGACCGTGAAGGCCAGCATCGCGCAGATGCCGCCGGGAACGAAGGTGCGGTGATCGCCTCCCCGGCTTTCGCCGGGGAGGCGATCAAATCAGGCGCCTCGCTTTAAACTCCCGCGTAGCTCGTCACCGCGCGGGCCACGTTCTGGATCAGCGCCTGCCGCTGGCCGATCGGGCGCGTCGTGTCGCCGATCAGGACCGCCAGCGCGAAGCGGCGGCCGTCGGGGGCGGTGAGCAGGCCGACGTCGTTGAAGCCGGCGTTGCGCCCGGCCAGGTCCTGGCCGGTGCCGGTCTTGTGGCTGATCTCCCACCCGCCCGGGATCGCGGCGCGCAGCCGCGCGCGGCCCGTCACCGACTGCGCCATCGTACCCAGCATCACGCGCGTCGACGTCTCGCTCAGCAGCTCGCCGCGCGCGAGGCGCGCGAGCGCGTCGGCGATGGCGAGCGGCTCGGCGCCGTCGGGCGGATCGGACACATAGCGGTCC
>NZ_CAHJWX010000442.1 GCF_903643065.1 Sphingomonas bacterium
GGCCCGCTCGTCGTCGAGGGCGCCGGCGGCGCGCTGGTGCCCGTCACGCGCGCGCTCCTCTACGCCGACCTGTTCGCCCGCTGGGGACATCGCGTGGTGATCGTCGCGCGCACCGGACTGGGGACGATCAACCACAGCCTGTTGACGATCGAGGCGTTGCGCGCGCGGGGCGTGCCGATCCTGGGGGTCGCCTTCAACGGCGATCCGGTCGAGGACAGCGAGGCGACGATCGCCGCGCTCGGCCGCGTCCGGCGGCTCGGCCGCCTGCCCCGCCTCCCGACGCTGACGGCCGAAACGCTGCGGGCGGCGTTCCTCGACGGCTTCCGGCTGGCGGACTTCGAATGACCACCTCGCCCATCTGGCACCCCTTCACCCAGCATGGCCTGGGCGAGCCGATCCCGCTCGTCACGCGGGGCGAGGGCGCGGCGCTGTTCACCGCCGACGGCCGGCGCGTGATCGACGCTATCTCGTCCTGGTGGGTGACGACGCACGGCCACGCGCACCCGCGCATCGCCGCCGCGATCGCCGAGCAGGCGGGCCGGCTGGATCAGATCATCTTCGCCGGCTGGACGCACGAGCCGGCCGAGACGCTTGCGGCGGGGCTGCGCGCGATCATGCCGCCCGAGCTGACCCGGGTGTTCTTCTCCGACTCGGGCTCCACCAGCGTCGAGGTCGCACTGAAGATGGCGCTCGGCTATTGGCTCCACCGGGGCGAGCCGCGCCACCGCATCCTGGTGTTGGAACATGGCTATCACGGCGACACGATCGGCGCGATGTCGGTCGGCGCGCGCGGCGTGTTCAACCGCGCCTATGCGCCGTTGCTGTTCGACGTCGAGACGCTGCCCTTCCCCGCCGCCGGCCAAGAGCAGGCGACGCTGGACGCGCTGGAGCACGCGTGCCGCGATGGCGCCGCCGCGCTGATCGTCGAGCCGCTGATCCTGGGCGCGGGCGGGATGCTGATCTATTCGGCCGCGACGCTGGCAGAGATGCGCCGCGTCTGCGCGCGCCACGACGTGCTGTTCATCGCGGACGAGGTGATGGCGGCCTGGGGCCGCACCGGCACGCTGCTCGCGTGCGAGCAGGCGGGCATCGTCCCCGATATCCTGTGCCTGTCCAAGGGGCTGACCGGCGGTGCGATCCCGCTGGCGGTGACGATGGCGACCGAGCCGGTCTTCGCCGCCCATTACGGGCCGGACCGGTCGACGATGTTCTTCCATTCGTCCAGCTACACCGCCAATCCGATCGCCTGCGCCGCCGCCAACGCCAATCTCGCGATCTGGCGCGAGGAGCCGGTGCTCCAACGCGTCGCCGACCTCGCCCGCCGTCAGGCCGACCGGCTCGCGGCCCTGGCATCGCTGTCGTCGATCGCCGGCGCGCGCCAGCTGGGCACGATCACCGCCATGGAGATCGGCGGCAACGCGGGCTATCTGTCCGATCGCGCGCCCCGCCTGCTGGCCTGCTTCCGCGAGCGGGACGTCCTGCTCCGGCCGCTGGGCAACACCGTGTACGTCATGCCGCCCTATTGCATCACGGACGCGGACCTGGCGGCGGTGTACCAGGCGATCGCGGAAGCCTGCGCGATCTGACGGTGGTCGGTCGACAAGGATCGGGGCGGCTGCGATAGGCGGACGATGGCCCGGTCCGACGTCCGCCCATCGCCGATCCGCCGGATCGCCATCGACCGGGGCGGCACGTTCACGGACGTGGTCGCGGAGCGGGCGGATGGCACCATCGCCGTCGCCAAGCTGCTGTCGATCGATCCGGGCAGGTACGACGACGCGGCGGTTGAGGCCGTGCGGCGGCTGACCGACACGCCCGAGGGGCCGCTGCCGCCGATCGAGGTGAGGATCGGGACGACGATCGCGACCAACGCGCTGCTGGAGCGGCAGGGCGAGCCGGTGCTGCTCGCGATCACGCGCGGCTTCGGCGACGCGCTCGCGATCGGCTATCAGGACCGGCCGGACATCTTCGCCCGCGCCATCCGCCGCCCCCCGCCCCTGCCCGACCGCGTCGTCGAGATCGACGAACGGGTCGATGTCGAGGGCCGCGTCGTGCGCGCGCTCGATCTGGCGGGGGCGGAGGCGGCCTTTCGCGCCGGGTTCGACGACGGCGTCCGCGCGATCGCGGTCGTGCTGATGCATGGCTGGCGTTATCCGGCGCACGAGGCGGCGCTGGCCGATCTGGCCGCGCGCATCGGCTTCACGCAGGTCTCCGCCAGCCACCGCGTGTCGCCGCTGATCCGGCTGATCGCGCGCGGTGACACGACGGTGGCGGACGCGTACCTGTCGCCGGTGCTGCGCCGCTATGTCGACGGGCTGGAGGCCGAGCTCGCCGGCGCGCCGCTGTTCATGCAATCGTCGGGCGGGCTCGCCCCGGCGCGCGCGGTCAGCGGCAAGGATGCCCTGCTCTCCGGGCCGGCGGGCGGGATCGTCGGCATGGCGGCGGCAGCCATGCGGTGCGGCGTCGCGCGCGTCATCGGCTTCGACATGGGCGGCACCTCGACCGACGGGTCGCTATGGGCGGGCGGGTTCGAGCGGCGGCAGGAGGCGGTGATCGGCGGCGTCCGCGTCTCCGCGCCGATGCTGCGGATCGACACGGTCGCGGCGGGCGGCGGCTCGATCTGCCGCTTCGACGGCGGCCGGTTCGTCGTCGGCCCGGAGTCGGCGGGCGCCGATCCGGGGCCGGCGAGCTATCGGCGCGGC
>NZ_CAHJWX010000443.1 GCF_903643065.1 Sphingomonas bacterium
CGGTCGGCACCGCCCCGGCGGGGGACGAGCCGCAGGTGACGGTCGAACTGCGCCGACGGGGCCGGCCGGTCGACCTGGCGGCGCTGCTCTAGTCAGCCTGCGTCCCGCCGGCGGGCGCCGGGGCGACGACGGAGGGCTGTTCCCTTACGCGCCCGCCGCCTTCAGCGCCTGCTCGATCTGCGGCCACACCACCTGGTTGTCGAGCTTCTGCCCGTTAAGGATGAAGGTCGGCGTGCCGCTGATCTCCTGATCGTCCGAGCCGCGCTTGGTCAGCGCCGTCACCGCGTCGATCCGCTTCGGGTCCGCGAGGCAGGCGCGCGCCTGGACCTCCGTCATGCCGTGCTGCTTCATGAAATCGACATAGCCGAGCCGGTCGACCCACATCGTCGTGGCCTGGACGGGGGAGAGGGCCTGGACCCTCGTCACGAAAGCCTGGTCCTTGCTCGCGGCCTCCAGCTTGTCGAGGAACGCGGGCTGGCCAAGGTACATCTGCTCCAGCAGCGGGAAGAACGGCGCCGCGCCCGCGCACTGGCCCAGCACCGCGACGCCCAGGTCGGGGGCGTGGACCATGAAGTCGCGGAACTCGTAGCTGACCTTGCCGCCGGTGACGTAGCGGTCCTCCAGCGGACGCATGCCGCTCTGCCCGAACGCGCCGCAGGTGGGGCAGGTGCGCGAGCCGTATTCGACGAGCTTCAGCGGCGCATCGGGGTTGCCCATCCGATAGCCGCCCTCGGCGGTCTGCGACACGACGTCGGTCCACTTCTGGCCGGCGGGGGGCCTGGCGCCGGTGGCGGCCGCGACGGGCACGGTGCCGTTGGTGACGTCCGGTCCCTTGCCGCAACCGGCGGCGAGCACGAACGCGGCGCAGGCTAGGGTGGTGCGAAAGGTCATGGCGTCGGTCTCCGAGGGGATCAGTGGGCGCCGGCGGCGCGGAGCTGGGGTTCCAGGCTCGCCCAGGTCGCGCTGCCGACCTTGCGCCCGTTCAGCACAAAGCTGGGCGTGCCCTCGATCGCGCCCATCGCCTGGGTGGAGGTGGCGAGGACCGCGTTCAGCTCGGCGTCCGTCGCGAAGCATCGGTCGATCGCGGGCGTGGTCATGCCGCCGGCCGTCCGCGCAATGTCGCTGAGCCCGGCGCCGTCGGCCGCCGCGCGCAGCCGCGCCAGCACCGGATACAGGTTCACCCGCGCGCCGTTCGCCTGCTGCCAGTCGGCGCCGCGCTCGAACCATTGCGCCTGGCTCGCGAACACCGCCTCGGCGAAGGCGGGGTAGCGCGGCCCCGTGCAGCGCGCGAGCATCGCCGCGGCGAGGTCGAGCGGCTGGCCCACGGCCGGGCGGACCTCCAGGCTGGTCGATCCCGATCGGATCCATCGCGCCTGCAGCGTCGGCGCGGCGGCGGCGGTGAAGGCGGCGCAGTGCGGGCAGACGTAGCTCAGGTACTCGACTAGCTTGACGGGCGCGGCGGGGTTGCCGACCAGCACCGTGCCCGCGGCGGTGCGGCCGACGACCTGCGACCAGTCGCGCGCCGGCGCCGCGGCGACCGCGCCCGCCAGCACGCCCGCGACCACCGCGTAGACCATGCGCCGCATCAACGCACCCGACCCAGCACGGGAACGGCGATCGGCGCGGCGGGCGACTGCGCCGCGACGCCGGCGGCGAGCGATTCCAGCACGGCCTTCAGCTCGGGATCCGCGATCGCGCGCAGGCTGCCGCCAAGCTCGAACCCCTGCATGTCGGCAGGCGCCGCCCGCAGCGACGGCGGGGATCGCCGGGGGACCGGCCCCGCCACCTCGCCCTGCCGGATCGCGATCCGCGCGACCGCGGCATAGCCGAAGAAGCGGTTCACCCGCTCCAGCAGCTCGGGCACGATATGCTGCATCATCGGCGCATGGGCGCCGCGCACGACCAGGGTCAGCACGCCGTCCGCCTTCTTGCCGGCGGGGAAGCGGATCGATTCGGGCTGACTGACGCCGGCGAGCTTCGCGCCGGCGATCTCCGCCCAGCGGCTGACCACCGCGCCCTGCACGAAGCCGAAGCGGCGGAACGCCGCCCGGCCGATATCGGGCAGCAGCTCGGCCACTTGGCGCGAGCGGTTCGCGCGGACGGGTTCGGGCTTGGTTGTCTGGAGAGGCACGCGCTTGCTCATCGCAGGCCCCATGCCATAGCGCGGGCGTGCCGCTCAAGCGTCCATCCGTCCCGCTCGCCGACATCGCGCCGCTGCTGCTCGGCTATTACGACGCGCACGCCCGCGTGCTGCCGTGGCGCAGCGCCCCCGGCGAGGCGGCGGACCCGTACCGCGTCTGGCTGTCGGAGGTGATGCTCCAGCAGACGACGGTCGCGACGGTGCGGCCGCGATTTGTGGCGTGGGTCGCGCGCTGGCCCGATGTCGCAAGCCTCGCCGCCGCGGACGAGGGCGAGGTGATGGCCGCCTGGGCCGGGCTCGGCTATTACGCGCGGGCGCGCAACCTGGTGAAGGCGGCGCGCGCGGTGGTGGCCGATCACGGCGGACGGTTTCCCGATACGGAGGCGGGGCTGCGCGCGCTGCCGGGGCTCGGCGCCTATACCGCCGCGTATCTGACCTTGACCTACGGCGTCTCGCCGTGGCTCACCGTGTGGGCCGGTCTGGCCCTGACGAGCGTCGCTGCGCTCGGGCTGGCCTGGGTGACGCTGCGCATGTCGGGCCACTACCTGCCGCTG
>NZ_CAHJWX010000444.1 GCF_903643065.1 Sphingomonas bacterium
GCTGGCTGCCGGGCACGCGGCGCTCGCGGGCGCCCGGCCCGGCCGGCAGAACGGCTACAAGATCGAGCTGGCCGCGCGCACCGTCGCCGACGCGCTGCTCATCGCCGCCCAGAGGACCGCCTGATGCCGCAAGCTCCGTTTCCCGAGCGCGAGCGGGTCGACGCGCACGACAAGGTGCTCGGCAAGACCGCCTACGCCGCCGACGTCCACCTGCCCGGCCTGCTCTATGCGATGACCGTGCCCGCGACGATCGCCAAGGGCCAGGTCGTCGACGTGCCGGTCGAGCCGGCGATGCGCGTGCCCGGCGTCTTGCGCGTGCTCACCGCCGCCGATTTCGCGCCCCCGCCCCAGCCGGCCGGTGGCGGTGGCGAGTCGGCGGGGGCGCCGCCACCGACGGCGACGATCACACCGGAGATCGCCTATCGCGGCCAGCCGGTGGCGCTGGTGGTCGCCGAGACGCTGGAAGCGGCGATCGAGGGCGCGGAGGCGCTGCGACCGACCTATGCGCAAGCGCCGTTCATGGCGGTGATCGATAGCCCCGGCACGACGCGCGATCCCTTCCGCCCGACCAAGGCGGGCGACGCCGCCAAGGCGATGCCGGCCGCCGCGACGACGGTCGAGGCGCAATATGTCGGGCCCGCCCAGCACCACAACCCGATCGAGATGCTGTCCACCACCGCCGACTGGCGCGACGGTAAGCTGACCATTCACGAGGGCACGCAGGGCGCGCAGACGCTGCGCGCCTCGATCGCACGCTCGCTCAGGATCGACCCGGCGATCATCGAGGTGAAGAGCCCGTATGTGGGCGGCGCGTTCGGGCAGAAGGGCTCGATCCAGCGCCAGAGCGCAATCGTCGCGCGCGCCGCGATGCTGATCGGCCGGCCGGTCAAGCTGGTGATGCCGCGCGGGCAGATCTTCCACAACGCGACCTTCCGGCCCCGCAGCCGTCACCGCATCACGCTGGGTGCGGACGCCGCCGGCAAGCTGGTCGCGATCCGCTACGACGCGGATCACCAGCAGTCGCGCAAGGGCGGCTTCCCGCCCGCCTATCACGAGACGCCGCCGATGATGTACGGCGTGCCGAACTATGACGGCACGTCCGCGCATGTGCGGATCGACACGCAGGACCCCGGGTTCATGCGCGCGCCCAACCCGCACCCGGCGCATTTCGCCTTCGAGAGCGCGGTCGACGAACTGGCGTACAAGCTGGGCCGCGATCCGGTCGCGTTCCGCCTGGCGCATCAGGCGACGGTGAACCCGTTGTCGGGCAAGCCGTTCTCCTCCGCTTTCCTCAACGACTGCCTGACGCAGGGCGCGCGACGGTTCGGCTGGGACCGGCGGACGATGGCGCCGCGATCGATGATCCTGCCCGATGGCACCACGATCGGCTGGGGCGTCGCCGGCGGCTGCTACCCCGCGCCGACGACGCCGACGATCGCGACGCTGCGCATCACCGCGGACGGCCGCACCGTCTTCGCGGTCGGCGGGCACGAAATGGGGCAGGGCATCCGTACCGTGATCGTGCAGCTGCTGCAGCGCGAGCTGGGCGTCGGCCCCGAGCGGCTGGAGATCGAGATCGGCGACACCGCCGCCGCGCCGCAGCACCTGACCGCCGGTTCGTGGGGGACGGTCAGCGTCATCCCCGCCGTCATCAAGGCGTCCGCGCAGATCAAGGCGCAGCTGGCCGAGCTGTCGGGCGGACGCGCGCCGACGGGCACCGTCCATCAGCAGCTGGCGCGAACGCGGCGCCCCTTCCTCCAGGCGGAGGTGTCGAACGTCGCGCCGGGCCAGGACGCCAAGGCGCTGGACAAGCTGCGCTCGGGCGAGTTCGCGCGGGGCGGGCCGGATTATCCCGACTTCGCGAGCTTCAGCTACATCGCGCATTTCGTCGAGGTCCGCGTCGAGCCGACCACCCGGCGCGTGCGCGTGCCGCGCGTCGTCAGCGTCGCCGATGGCGGCCGGATCGTCTCCCCGCGCACCGCCGCCAGCCAGGTGCGCGGCGGCGTGGTGATGGCGATCGGCTCGGCGCTGCGCGAGGAGACGGAGGTCGATCCGCGCTATGGCGGCTGGCTCAACGCCGACATCGCCGACTATGTCATGCCGGTGAATGCCGACATCGGCGACATCGACGTGAGCTTCGTCGACCGTCCCGATCCGTTGCTCAACGCGGTCGGCGCGAAGAGCGTCGGCGAGGTGTCGATGGTTGGCGCGGCGGCGGCGGTCGCCAACGCGGTCTACCACGCGACGGGCACCCGCATCCGCAAGATGCCGATCCGGATCGAGGACCTGATCTGAGCGCGCGGCCTATGGCCGGACGATCAGCACCACCTTGCCCGCGCCGCCCGCCATCGCCGTTTCCTGCGCGGCGGCGGCGTCGGCCAGGGGAAAGGACGGCCCGCGCGGGATGACCAGCGCGCCGTCGCGCACCGCCTCGGCATAGCGGCGGATCGTCGCGGCGTCCGCTTGCGCGAACACGGCGTTCACCTCGACGCCGGCCCGTTCATACGGTCCGCGCACGGCCGTGCCGAACACGCCGCCATCACGGACGCGCTCGATCGTCCTGGTCGCGACCTCGCCGCCGACGGTGTCCGCCACCGCGTCGACGGGCGTCAGCGCCGCGATCGCCGCCGCGTCGTCGATCGCGACGACCTCGTCGACGCCCGGCAGCGCCGCCGCTTCCGCCAGCTGCCGTC
>NZ_CAHJWX010000445.1 GCF_903643065.1 Sphingomonas bacterium
CGCCAGAGCCGTCAACACCAAAACGCGCCACAACACGTCAACACGACGTTCCCAAAGCCGATTGTGCAACAGGCTCTAGAGTGAAGTACAAACTAGCAGGCTTGAAACAGCGCGGTGGGTTCTCTGGGCAGATAGGGTTCGGCGTCAAGGCTGGATGGAAGATGCGCCTGCCCCGGCCACGGGCGGGCGCACCCGTCCATGACCTCCTCGATTTCGGCAGACGAGAGAGCGCCGATCTAGGCGATGAATACGATCCGCGCGCGGGGCGCCCCGAGCGGGGTAGGTTCCGGTTGGGGGCTAAATGACACCATAAGCGGACGGCAATGCCTGTTCGAGAGCTGCCGTTGTCGTAAATCTCCTTCGGGGAGATTCCTTCCGCGCGGCCACTTGCGCTGGTATCGCTCCGCTAACTGTAATGGGGAGCAGTGATGGACCCGGTGATCATGGTGCCCGGCTTGGGCAGCGACGCGACCGTATGGGCTCGAACCATCAAGGAACTCGGCCCCGACTACAAGTGCCGGGTCGGCGACACGCTCTCCGACGCGAGCCTCACGGGCATGGCGAAGCGCGTGCTGGACGACGCGCCGGACCGTTTCGCCCTCGCGGGCGTGTCGATGGGCGGGATGGTTGCCGTGACCATCATGAGGCTGGCTCCCGAGCGCGTCACGCGCCTGGCGCTGTTCGACACCAACGCTCGGGCGGACACGCCGGAGCAGGCAGCGCGCCGCCGATCGTCTAACGCCGCCATGCTCGCCGCGACTGATCTTCGCGCGCTAGCCGGTCCCGGAGTCGCGTACATGGTCCACCCTCGAACCGGCCAGAATGTGCGCGATGCCCTCGCAAGCATGACGGTGCGCGTCGGCGCAGCCGTTTACGTGCGCCAGAACGAGGCCGTCGCGGCGCGAGACGACCTGTTCCCAGTCTTGGCGGGCATCGCCGTGCCCACGATTGTCGCGGTCGGTGCCGACGACCTAATGACGCCCGTCGCCTTCTCGCGAGCGCTCGCCGACGCGATCGCGGGAGCCGAACTGCACGTGATTCCCGAGTGCGGCCACCTTCCGCCAATCGAGAAGCCGGCAGCGACGGCTAACCTCATCCGCGCATGGCTTCGGCCTCCCCTAGCCGCCATTATTCATCAGCCTGAAGCGATCCTCTGCTGGGGCGGGCTTTTCTCGCGTGATGGTTGTGCGAGCGTGCGTGTTCGCTGCCACCTCGGAAGTGACATGCGGTCGGCTCGATGCGGCGGCGTCAGGGGTTGGTGGAAGTGGGTGACGGCTGGGTACGCTGCCCCGCCGTTCAGCTGATCAAACGCGGCACGCGGCCGAGGACGAAGGCCAGGATGGACTGGCACGGTGCGCAGCTGGGCAGGTGCAGCTTGACCTGGGTCTTGAGTTCGACGACGCGCACGGCGAGCTTGATCAGGCGCAGCCGCAGGGTGTCGAACTGCAGGGTGCGCCACGAGGAGCGACGCGGCATCAGCGTGCGCAGGCTCCACATCAGCCAGTAGGCGGCCCCGTGCAGAAACAGGCGGACCTGGTTGGCGGTGGCCTTGGTGCACGACGTGCGGTCGGCCGCGAGGTGAGATTTCCAGCTTTTTACATGATTTTCCGCCTGTCCGCGCGCGCAATATCGCCGCTCGTAGAGGGCGCGGGCTGAGCCGCTGGGCAGGCTGGTGACGATGAAGCGCGTGTCCGTCCCCTCAGGCCCGGCCTCGACGCGGGCGATGATGCACTCGACCCGGTCCCAGCTTGCAGCGCCGTCGTAGAACTCGGTGAAGCGGCGAAGCTTGGTGCTGCCGCCCGAGGCGGCGAAGCGGGCCGTGGTGCTGGCCTCCAGGCTCTCGACGTGACGGCGCAGCGTGCTGGTGGGCGCGACGCCGAGCAGGTAGTCGACCTTGTTCGCCCGGCACCAGCGCAGCACCTCTGGACCGCAGTAGTGGCTGTCGGCCCGCAGCAAGATCTCGACCCGGGGCCAGTTGGCGCGGAGCTGGCGCAGCAGGCGGCGCAGGAAGGCGCGGACCTCGCGCCCACTCGGCCGCTTGGCCGGGCGCAGCACGGCGGTGACGAAGCGGCCCTCGCCGTCGAACACCACGATGGGCTGGAAGCCGTATTCGTCGTGGTGCGCATTGAACAAGCGCATCTGCTGCTCGCCGTGCACGGCGTCGAACGTGTCGTCCACGTCGAGCACGATCCGGCGCGGCACCTGGCGGAAGGACGCGCAATACAGGTCGACCATGGCTTGACCCATGCGCAGCAGCGCGCGCGTGTCGGGCAGGTTCTCCAGGCGCGAGATGGTCGGCTGCGAGCACAGCGCCGCCCCATCCCCGAGCCGCGCCATGGCAAGCTTGAACATCGGGTCCGTGCGCAACCGGTCTGCGTCGTTGCCGTCCTCGTAGCCGGCCGCGATCATCAGCAGGCGAAAGCGGATGATCTCGTCAAGCCCGTGCACGATGCGGTCCGGATCACGCGGGTCCGTGAGACATGCCGCCAGACGCTCCGCGACATTGAGGCGCCTCTCCACCTCGCGTAGCACCAGCAACCCACCGTCGGAGGAAAGATGGCCACCGTCGAAACGGGCGATCACCTGCTTGCCGCCAACGGGTGACAAGTCGGGCAGGGCAGGGGTAGGTTCAACCTTGGCGGGCATGGCGCTCCGGATCCGTAGAATTGGCCTCGAGAACCCCATTCTACACT
>NZ_CAHJWX010000446.1 GCF_903643065.1 Sphingomonas bacterium
GGCCGCCACCGCGCGGCGGGCGGCGGCGGCGGGGGTCGACGGCCACCTGCTGACGCTCGATCGCGGCGATGTCGAGGGGTTCCTCGCCTTCTCGCCCCGGCGGTCCCTGCGCGAGGCGGTGTGGCGTGCGTTCACGACCCGCGCGGATGGCGGCGGGCACGACAACCGCCCGCTGGTCGCCGCGATCCTGGCGTTGCGGCAGGAGCAGGCGGCGCTGCTCGGCCACCCGAGCTATGCCGATCACGCGCTCGCCGACACGATGGCGGCGACGCCCGGGGCGGCCGCGGCGCTGATGATGCGCGTGTGGACGCCGGCGCTCGCCCGCGCCGGCGAGGAACAGGCGACGCTCCAGGCGCTGGCCGACGCGGACGGCGTGACGCTCGCGGCGTGGGACTGGCGCTTCTACGCCGAGCAGGTGCGGCGCGACCGCTATGCGCTCGACGGCGGCGCGGTGCGCGCGTTCCTGACGCTGGACCGGGTGCGCAATGCGGCGTTCGCCGTCGCCGGCCGGCTCTACGGGCTGGGCTTCGCCGCCCGCGCCGACCTGCCCGGCTGGCATCGGGACGTCGATGCCTGGGCGGTCAGCGACGCCGACGGCAGCCACCGCGGCCTGCTCTACACCGACTATGTCGCCCGGCCGGAAAAGCATGGCGGCGCGTGGATGGGCTCGCTGCGGGTGCAGGAGGCGCTCGGCGCGTCGGTGACGACGCCCATCGTCTATACCGTCGCCAATTTCGCGGGCGGAGAGCCGGGCGCTCCCGCCGGGCTGTCGATCGACGAGGCGCGCACGCTGTTCCACGAGTTCGGCCATGCGCTGCACGCGCTGCTGTCCGACGTCGTCTATCCCGGCCAGTCGGGTACCGCCGTCAGCCGCGACTTCGTCGAGTTCCCCAGCAAGCTGATGGAGCACTGGATCGTCGCGCCCGAGGTGCTGGGGACGCTCGGCGTGCCGGCGCCGCTGATCGCCGCGATCGGCCGGGCGGATGCGTTCGGCGAGGGGTTCGCGACGGTCGAGTTCCTGGCCTCCGCCATCCCCGACCTCGCGCTGCATCGCGAACCGGGTGTCGCCGACCCGTTCGCCCATGTATCCGGGCTGCTGGCGCAGATCGGGCTGCCGGCGACGATCGCGCCCCGGCACGGGCTGACGCACTTCACCCACGTCTTCGACGGCGGCTATGCCAGCCAGTATTACAGCTACCTGTGGGCAGAAGTGCTGGACGCGGACGCCTGGGAGGGGTTCAGCGAGGCGGGGCCGTTCGATCCGGCGCTCGCCGACCGGTTGCGGCGCGAGGTGCTGGCGCGGGGCGACACGCGCGATCCGATGGCCTCGTTCGTCGCCTTTCGCGGCCGGGCGCCGGACGAGGGCGCGCTGCTGCGTGCGCGCGGGCTGGCGCCACCCGCGATCATGACGCCGCCTTAACCTGTTTTGGCACAACTCCTCCTTCTTTTATTGGGTCCGATCTGTAACGGGAGATGTTGATAGGAAGCAGTATATTCGGACAATATCCATGTGCCATGTCCTGATAATCGAAGACGAGCCGCTGGTCGCGATGATGATCGAGGATGTGCTGTTGCAGGCCGGCGCGACATCCGCGACGATCGCGACCACTCAGGCGGAGGCGATCGCCGCCGCCAATGCCTGCCGTCCAGAGTTCATATCGTCCGACGTGATGCTGCTGGAAGGCACCGGGCCGGCGGCGGTCGCGGCGATCCGGTCGGTGCACGGCGCGATCCCGACCCTGTTCATCACCGCGACGCCCGCCGCCTGCGAGCCGTGCCGGGCGCCCGATCGCATCCTGGTGAAGCCGTTCTCCGCACGTCACGTGGCAAGCGCGTTCGAAGCTCTCGCCGGACCGCGGTGCAGGTGAGGCCGGCCACCGGCCATGTTCCCGCCGCCACCGCGGCCGGCCGGGACCGACGCGCAGCCGTCGCGGGTGCGTCAGCCGCCGATCCGGTCCGCCAGCCGCCGGTAGAAGCGCGCGATGTCGCCGAGATCCGCCGCATCCAGCCATAGCTGCTCGCCAAGGCGCCTCACCTCCAGGCGTCCGTCGGCGCCGGGCCAGCCCAGCGTCATCGTGGCGCCCCCGCGCCGGTCCGGTCGCCGGACCACGCCGTCGCAATAGAACAGGCACGCCCGCGACCGCCCGAGCGCCAGCAGCCGCCGGTGATCCGCGACGCCCCGCCGGTCGCCGGGCGCGATCGCGCGATACTTGGCGGCGGTGTTCGCCTGGCGCGGGCGCGCATCGCCGCCGCCCGCCTCCAGCGCCGCATCGATCAGCAGGTTGAGGAAACGGTCGAGCTCGCGCAGCCCGTTGCCCGCGAGCCGGGCGCGATAGCTCGCGCCCACCGGCGCTCCCCCGCTGCGCGACAGCCCGCCGCCAAGAAACGCCGTCCCCCGCCGCATCGTCGCGACCGCCGCCGCCAGCGCGGCGGAAGTGTCGACCGGCAAGGCGGTATCGGGCATCGGCCCTCCTCGCACCTCAGGGTGCCGGAGCGACTATGGCCATGGCCCCCGGCAAAGCCAAGCGCATGCCCGCCGCTTGCGTATCGGCGCCGGCTGAACGACAGCGCCATTCATGTCAGGCCCGCGTCCCGCCGCCCTCACGCGCCTGCGCACTGTCGCGGTCGTCGGCGACCTCGTCGAGGGCTGGCCGCCCTGCCCCGGGCCGTCGGCTGCGGAGGCGGCG
>NZ_CAHJWX010000447.1 GCF_903643065.1 Sphingomonas bacterium
GCGGACGCGGCGGCGCTGCTCGCGCGCGAGGCGGCCCGCATCGGCGTGCTTCAGGCCACGATCCCGGCCGGGTAGCCGCCCACCTAGCCCGCCTGCCTAGCCGCCCATCAGCCGGGCGGCATGGGCGGCGTGATAGGTCAGCACGCCCGAACAGCCCGCGCGCTTGAACGCCATCAGCGTCTCCAGCACCATCGCGTCGCGATCGGCCGCGCCCGCCGCCACAGCCGCCTCGATCATCGCGTACTCGCCGGAGACTTGATAGGCGAATACAGGCACTTCGAACCGCTCCTTCACGCGGCGGACGATGTCGAGATACGGCAGGCCCGGCTTCACCATCACGCTGTCGGCGCCCTCGGCGAGGTCCAGCGCCACCTCGCGCAGCGCCTCCTCGGCGTTGGCGGCGTCCATCTGGTATGTCTTCTTGTCGCCCTTCAGCAGCCCGGACGAGCCGACCGCGTCGCGGAACGGGCCATAGAAGGCCGACGCGTATTTTGCGGCATAGGCCATGATCTGGACGTTGTGGTGGCCGCCGTCCTCCAGCGCGTCGCGGATCAGGCCGACGCGCCCGTCCATCATGTCCGACGGCGCGATCACGTCCGCCCCCGCCGCCGCCTGCACCAGCGACTGGCGGACCAGCATGTCGGCGGTCGCGTCGTTGACGACATAGCCGGCCGCGTCCAGCAGGCCGTCGTGGCCGTGGCTGGTATAGGGGTCTAGCGCCACGTCGGTCAGCACGCCCAGGCCGGGCGCCGCGTCCTTGATCGCCCGCACCGCGCGGCAGATCAGGTTGTCGGGATTGAGCGCCTCGCGCCCGTCGTCGGTGCGGAGCGCGCGCGGCGTGTTGGGGAACAGCGCCACGCACGGGATGCCCAGCGCCCGCGCCTCCCTCGCCCGCGCGGCGATGCCGTCGAGCGACCAGCGGCTGACGCCCGGCAGGCTCGCGATCGGCTCCTCCACGCCCGCGCCATCGGTGACGAACAGCGGCCAGATCAGGTCGGCGGGCGTCAGGACGGTCTCGGCATGGAGGCGCCGGCTCCAGTCGCTCGACCGGGTGCGGCGAAGGCGGACGGCGGGATAGCGGGACATGCCCCGGACATGCGGACTTCTCCGCACCGGCGCAAGCGGCGCCCGTTCAGCCCGTCGGGTGGATCATGCCCGCCGGCTCCTCGCCCGCCGGCAGGTGGCCCCGCGCCTCGTGTCCGTGCCGCACGCCCGGACCGGCGGCGAGCATCGTGTCGCGGCGCCAGCCGCCATGGCGGTAGTACAGCGCCGCCATCGTCAGGCTCGCCCCCGATCCGAGCGGGAAGCTGAGCCACAGCGCGTCGGGACCGAGCACCGGCCGCATCGCCAGCGCGAAGCCCAGCCGCACCGGATACATGGCGACGACCAGGATCGCGAGCGGCGCCAGCACCGCGCCGTTCGCGCGCACCGTCGAGAACAGCACCATCGCCATCCCGAACAGCACGAAGTTCCAGCTCGACAGCAGCTGGATGTGCCGCGCGATCCCCAGCGCCGGGCTGGCGGTGGCGAGGAACAGCGTCATCACGGGCCGATCGAACAGCAGGATCGCCACGACCACCGCCCCGGTGACGCCGACGTTGAGCAACAGCCCCGACCCGGTGATCCGGTCCACCCGGTCCCACCGCCCCGCGCCGATGTTCTGCGCCGCCATCGCGCTGACCCCGGCGCCGATCGCGAGCGCGGGCATCTGGATATAGGTCCACAGCTGCTGCGACACGCCATAGGCGGCCGCCGTCTCCACGCCCAGCCGGTTGACCAGCCCCATCATCGTCAGCCCGGCCGTCGACATCACCAGCAGCTGCGCGCCGATCGGCAGGCCCTTCGCCACGATCGTGCGGGTCAGCGACCGCTCGGGCACCAGGTAGCGCCACTCCGCCCCCCTCAGCCGCAGCGGCATGTCGCGCAGGTACATGAACCCGAGCAGCGCGACGGCGGCGACGTGGTTGGCGATCAGCGTCGCGGTGGCGGAACCCGCGATCCCCATGCGCGGGAACGGCCCGATCCCCTCGATCAGCAGCGGGTTGAGCCCGCCGTCGATCGCCACGCTCAATCCCATGAACCACAGCGGCGTGACCGAGTCCCCCGTGCCGCGCATCGCCGCCATCAGCAGCACCAGCAGCATCGACGCGGGCAGGCCGAGGAAGATGACGCGCAGATAGGCCAGCGCGAGCGGCATGGCGTCGCCCGGCGTCGCCAGCGCCCGCAGGATGTCGGCCGCGAACACCCAGCCGAGCGCGCCGATCACCGCCGACGCGCCCACCACCAGCGCCACCGCCGAGCCGAACGCGCGCCGCGCCGCCTCCACGTCGTGCCGGCCCATCGCCTGGCCGACGAGGATCGTCGCCGCCATGCCGAAGCCGAACACCGCGCCGAACATCAGGAACATGATGATGGCCGCGTTCGACGTCGCCGCCAGCGCGCCCTCGCCCAGGAAGCGCCCGACCCAGATCGCGTTGATCGAGCTGTTGAGCGACTGGAGCACGTTCGACCCCAGCGTCGGCAGCGCGAACGCGATCAGCGTCGGTCCGATCGCGCCGGTGGTGAGGTCGCGGCGGCCCGCGGCGGCGGGGGGCCTCACGCCGGCCGGTCCGGGCGGGAGGTCGCGAGGCGCGACGTCGACGCGCGCGCCCGCGATCGCATGCTGGCGGGGATGGATCGGGCGG
>NZ_CAHJWX010000448.1 GCF_903643065.1 Sphingomonas bacterium
CGGCGGCTGGCCGAACCGGTCCGCCAGCTCGTCCGCGAACGCATCCAGCGCGTCCGTCGTGTCCAGCCGGGCGAGCCGCGAGTAGAGCGAGACGCGCAGCTCGTCCTCCCCGATCCACGCCGCCGGCAAGCTGCCCGTCGCGTCCAGGTGCAGCTCGGGCGTCCACCGCTCGGTGTCCTCGCCGCGCGCGGCGCGCAGCGCGTTGGCGAGCAGGAACTGGTACAGATCGACGCCGATCAGCTTCATGTGGCCGGCCTGCTCGTCGCCGACCAGATCGCCGGCGCCGCGCATGTCGAGGTCGCGCGCGGCGATGGCGAAACCGGCGCCGAGCCGATCGAAGGCCTCCAGCGTGCGCAACCGCTGTACCGTGCGCTCGGCGATCGGGTGGTCGGGATCGGTGATCAGCAGCACTTGGCCCCGCCGCCCGCCACGACCGACGCGTCCGCGCAGCTGGTGGAGCTGCGACAGGCCGAACCGGTCGGCGCGCCACACGATCATCGTGTTGGCGCGCGGCACGTCCAGCCCCGCCTCGATAATGTTGGTCGCGAGCAGTACGTCGGCCCCGCCCGTTTCGGGCCCCGCCGCGAACTCGACCATCGCGGTATCGATCTCGCCGGCGGGCATCTTGCCGTGCGCCTCGATCAGCGACAGCTCGGGTGTCAGCGCGCGGAGGCGCTCCGCCATCCCGGCCATGTCCTCGATGCGGCTGACGACGACGAAGCTCTGCCCGCCCCGGCTCTTCTCACGGCGCAGCGCGGCGCGGACCAGCGTCTCGTCCCAGGGCTCGATCGCGGTGCGGATCGGCTGACGCTGGGCGGGCGGAGTGGTGATGAGCGACAATTGCTGCAGCCCGACCAGCGCGGTCTGCAGCGTGCGCGGGATCGGCGTGGCCGAGAGCGCGAGTACATGCGTCGCGTCGCCGCCGAGGCTCCGCAGCTTCGCCTTGTCGGCGGCGCCGAACCGTTGTTCCTCGTCGATCGCGACCAGCGCCAGGTCCTGATACGCGAAGTCCTTGCCGGCGACCGCGCCGGTGCCGACGACGACGCCGATCGAGCCGTCGGCGAGGCCCGCTTTGACCCGCTTCTTCTCCGCCGCGTCCGACAGGCGGGAGAGGCCGGCGACCTCGACCCCGGTGCCCTCGAACCGGCGGCGGAACGTGTCGAGATGCTGGCGCACGAGCACGGTGGTGGGCGCCGCGATCGCGACCTGCCGGCCGGCGAGCGCGACCTGCGCGGCAGCGCGTAGCGCCACCTCGGTCTTGCCATAGCCGACATCGCCGATGACGAGCCGGTCCATCGGTTTCGTGCCGGCGAGGTCGGCACGGACGTCGGCGATTGTGCGCGCCTGGTCGGCGGTCTCCGTGAAGGGGAAGCCGGCGGCGAACCGCTCGAACGCGGCGGGATCGGGGGCGATCGGTTCGCAGGTCCGCGCGTCGCGCTCGGCGGCGAGCGCGGTCAGCGCGAGGGCGCTCTCGGCCACCGCGCGATCGATCTCGCCCCGGCGCTTGCGCCAGCTCGACCCGTCGAGCCGGTCGAGCGTCACCGCATCGGCATCCGCGCCATAGCGCCACAGCCGGTCGGCCTCCGCGACGGGAACGAGGCGGCGGTCGTCGCCGTGATAGCCGAGCAGGATCGCGTCGCTGCCGTCCGGGAGCGCCTCCAATCCGCGCACGACGCCGATGCCGAACTCCTCGTGCACGACGACGTCGCCGACGCGGATCTCGCTCGCCTGACCGGCGAATGGATCGGCCCCGGCCCCGGACGTTGCGTCGCCCGCGCGGCCGCCGATCAGGTCGGCGGCGGCGACCACCGCGACGCCGTCGGCATGCCAGCCGCGATCGACCGGCATCGCGAGCGACAGCAGCGCTCCGGCGGGGGCAGCGACGGCGTCGGTCCAGTGCTCGACTGGTTGCACGTCTCGGCCGAGTGCCTTGGCGAAGCGCGCACGGAGAAAGCGCAAGTCGCGCGGGCTACCCACCAGCAACAGGCGTTCGCCGGCGTCGAGCAGCGGCTTGGCCCAGCGCGCGAAGGCGCGGCTCGGCTGGCGGCTCTGGACGAAGCGAGGGACAGGCTCGGGCGGATCGCACACCCCGATCGGCCGGCCGGCCAGTGCCGCGTCCCAGCGGCCCGCGTCGGCGACGGGCTCGCGCGCGTCCCGAGCCAGCGCGACGAAGCGGTCGCGGCGTTTGGCGATGTCCGGGTCAGCCAGCACGGCGCCGTGGGGCAGGTGATCGAACAACGTCACCGCCGCCTCGCCGAGTGACGGCTCGGTGATACGGCCGACGTCCAGACAGTCGGTTTCGGCGGCGCTCAGCTGCGTCACCGGATCATAGCGGCGGATCGCGGCGATGCGGCCATTGGCCAGGTCGATGCGGCCGGGCTGCTCGGCGTCGGCGGGGAACAGGTCGATGACCTCGCCGCGCACCGCCATCTCGCCCGGCTCGTCGACGCGTTCGTCGGCGACATAGCCGATCTCGATCAGCGTCGCGGCGAACGCCGCTGAATCGAGCGGGTCGCCGACACGTAACACGGGCGGCGCGATGTCGAAGGCCTCGCGCGGCGCGACCAGGCGCGCGGCGGCTTCGGCGGTCGTTACCAGCGCGACGCGCTCGCCCGCCCGCGTGGCGGCAAAGGCAGCGTGCAACGCGGCGACGCGGCGGCCGGCATTGGCGGGGGATGGCGGG
>NZ_CAHJWX010000449.1 GCF_903643065.1 Sphingomonas bacterium
CACGCGCTCGCGATCCGCGCGCGCGCGCCGGGCGAGCCGGCGTGAGCCACGATCTCTGGTACTGGCCCGACATCCAGGGCCGGGGCGAGTTCGTCCGGCTGTTCCTGGAAGCGGCCGGCGTGCCGTACCGCGATCGCGCGCGCGAGGGCGGCGCGGAGGCGTTGATGGCCGATCTGGCGGGGCGGGGACCGCGTGGACCCCTTGCGCCGCCCTATCTGGACATGGGCGGCGACACGGTCGCGCAGGTCGCGCATATCCTGGCGGTGCTGGCGGATCGCCACGGCCATGGCGGCGGCGACCCGGCGACGGCGCGGTGGCTCCACCAGCTCCAGCTGACGGTCACCGACCTGGTGGCGGAGGTCCACGCCGTCCACCATCCGGTCGACGCGTCCGCTTACTACGCGGAACAGCGGCGCGAGGCCGCGCGCGCCGCCGCCCCGTTCCGTGCCGAGCGCCTCCGCAAGTTCTTCCAGCATTTCGAGGCCGCCGCCGGCGCGATCGACGGGCCCTTCGTCGCGGGGGACGAGTGGAGCCATGTCGATACCTCGCTCTTCCAGCTGGTCGAGGGGCTGCGCTACGCCTTTCCGCGCCGGATGGCGGCGATCGAGGCCGGCTATCCCCGCCTGCTCGCCATCCGCGACCGCGTCGCCGCGCTGCCGGGCATCGCCGCCTATCTCGCCAGCGAGCGGCGAATCGCCTTCAACGAGGAGGGCATCTTCCGCCATTGTCCCGAGCTGGACGGCGCGGCATGAGCCGCCGGCCCCGCCCCGCCGCGCGCATCCTGCTGGTCGACGGCGCGGGCCGGGTGCTGTTGTTCCGCTTCGACGCGCCCGACCGGCCGCCCTTCTGGTGCACGCCCGGCGGCGCGCTCGACCGGGGCGAGACGTACGCGGAGGCCGCGCGGCGCGAGCTGCGCGAGGAGGTGGGGCTAAACCGCGATCCGGGGCCGGAGATCGCGCGCCGCACGGTCGAGTTCCTGACGATCGAGGGCGTCGAGGTGACCGCCGACGAGCGCTGGTTCCGCGTCGACGTGGTCGAGCCCAGCGTCGACACCGCCGGCCATACCGCGCTGGAGCGCCGGGTGATGACCCGGTGGCGCTGGTTCGACGCGGACGAGCTCGCCACCTGGCCCGAGCGCGTCTATCCCGACGACCTCGCCGCGATGCTGGCGGCGACGACCCGGTCGCGATGAGGCCACGCGCGCGGGCGTGACCTGACGCGCGGGCGCGGCTAGGGCCCGGCGATGATCGCCCGCTATTCCCGCCCCGCCATGGCCGCGCTCTGGACCGCGGAGGCGCGCTATCGGAACTGGTTCCTGATCGAGGCGCACGCGACGGACGCGCTCGCCGAGCTGGGCGTCGTGCCCGCGGCGGCGGCGGCGGCGCTGTGGCGCTGGTGGGCGACCGGGCCGACCATCGACGTCGCGGCGATCGACGCGATCGAGGCGGTGACGAAGCACGACGTCATCGCCTTCCTGACCTGGGTCGCCGAACAGGTCGGGCCGGAGGCGCGCTACATGCACCAGGGCATGACCTCGTCCGACGTGCTCGACACCTGTCTGGCGCTGCAGCTGCGCGAGGCCGCCGACCTGCTGATCGCCGATCTCGACGCGCTGCTGGCGGTGCTGGAGCGGCGCGCGCGCGAGCACAAGCGGACGCCGACGATCGGGCGCAGCCACGGCATCCATGCCGAGCCGGTGACGTTCGGGCTCAAGCTCGCCTTCGCGCATGCCGAGTTCGCCCGCGCCAAGGCGCGGCTGGCGGCGGCGCGGGCGGATATCGCCACCTGCGCGATCTCGGGTGCGGTCGGCACCTTCGCCAATATCGATCCGGCGGTGGAGGCGCATGTCGCCGCGCAGCTCGGCCTCGCGGTCGAGCCGGTGTCGACCCAGGTCATCCCGCGCGACCGCCATGCGATGTTCTTCGCGACGCTGGGCGTGATCGCGGGCTCGGTCGAGCGGCTCAGCACGGAGGTGCGCCACCTCCAGCGCACGGAGGTGCTGGAGGTGGAGGAATATTTCAGCCCCGGGCAGAAGGGATCGTCGGCGATGCCGCACAAGCGCAACCCGGTGCTGACGGAGAACCTGACCGGGCTCGCGCGGATGGTGCGCGGCTATGTCACGCCCGCGCTGGAGAACGTCGCGCTGTGGCACGAGCGCGACATCAGCCATTCGTCGGTGGAGCGCTATATCGGGCCGGATGCGACGATCACGCTCGATTTCGCGCTGGCACGGCTGACCGGCGTGATCGACCGGCTGGTCGTCTATCCGGCGCGGATGCAGGCCAATCTCGATCGGATGGGCGGGCTGGTCCACTCGCAGCGCGTGCTGCTCGCGCTGACCCAGGCCGGCGTCAGCCGCGAGGACGCGTACCGGCTGGTCCAGCGCAACGCGATGCGCGTGTGGGACAGCGACGGCGCCGAGTCGCTGGCCGCGCTGCTCCAGGCGGACCCGGAGGTCACGGCGGCGCTGTCGCCGGACCGGATCGCGGGGGAATTCGACCTGGGCTATCACTTCAAGCACGTCGACACGGTGTTCGAGCGGGTGTTCGGCTCTTCTTAGTCCTCCCCAGCTCGCTGGGGAGGGGGACCGCCAAAGGCGGTGGAGGGGTCGCCGGCGCAGCCGGCGGGCTAACGCCCGCCGCCCCTCCACCGCCTTTGGCGGTCCCCCTCTCCGAACGACTT
>NZ_CAHJWX010000450.1 GCF_903643065.1 Sphingomonas bacterium
CGCGACGATCCGCAAACCGGCGGCGACCCGCGCCGCGCCCGCGGCCGCCACGCCTGGGAGCGACGTGGTCGTCACCGCCAGCAAGCAGCGCGTGCCGCTGCTGCGCTATCCCGGCAGCCTGAGCATGATCGGCGCGGACGACGTGCTGCTGGACAGCCCCGCGACCGACCTGAGCGAGATCGGCCGCGACCTGCCGATCCTCCAGAACACCGAGCTTGGTCCCGGCCGCAACAAGCTGTTCATCCGTGGCATCGCCGATTCCAGCTTCAACGGCGCTACCCAGTCGACCGCCAGCACCTATCTGGGCGACGTCCAGATCGGGTTCTCGGAACAGGATCCCAACCTGAAGCTATACGACATGGCCGCGGTGCAGGTGCTGGAGGGTCCGCAGGGCACGCTGTACGGATCGGGCGCGATCGGCGGCATCATCCGCCTGCTGCCCAACCCGGTCGACCTCGGGGCGGCCGGCGCGGAACTGGCGGGCGGCGCGACGCTGACCCGCAGCGGTAGGCGGGGCGGCGATGCGAGCGGCGTCGTCAACATGCCGCTGCTGTCCGGGCGCGCGGGGCTGCGCCTCGTCGGCTATGACGAACACGAGGGGGGCTATATCGACGATGTCGGTCGCAGGCTGGCCGATGTGAACCGGATCGACACGGCCGGCGGGCGCGCGACGCTGCGGATCGCGCCGGGCGTCGGCTGGAGCATCGAGCTCGGTGGGGTCCTGCAGCGGATTTCGGCCGCCGACGGGCAATATGCCGATACCGCCGTCGGCCCGCTCGAACGCCGCTCCATGGTCGCCCAGCCGTTCAGCAACGCGGTATCGGTGGCGAGCGTGCGGATCGAGAAGGATTGGCCGAGCGGGCTGCAGCTCCTGTCGGTCACGGGCCTGGCGCTCTACACGTCCTCGGACGTCTTCGACGCGACGCCGTCGCCGACCCGCGCGATGCCGCGCCCGGCGGCGCAGGTCTATACCAGCGACGGCGACAAGCGCCTGGCGTCGCAGGAACTGCGGCTGTCGCGGTCGCCGACGGGCGGCATCTCGTGGGTGGCGGGCGTATCGCTGCTGAGCGATCGCGACGGCACCTCGCGCGCGCTGGGTCGGGCGGACGCGCCGGTCGACATCATCGGCGTCACCAACGCGACCCGTACCGCGTCGGCGTTCGGGGAGGTGACGGTGCCGGCGAGCGCGACCCTGTCGACGACGTTCGGCGGGCGCGTGACGCTGGCGCGAACCGATGGCGAGCCGTCCTTTCGGCCGCGGGTGAGCGACTTTGTCCTCGGCCGCTCGACCGCCAGGTTCGATCCCACCGTCGCGCTGTCGTGGCGGCTGGCGCCGGGGCTTGCGGCCTATGCGCGCGTCCAGTCGGGCTATCGCACCGGCGGGCTGGCGGTCGCGCCGGGCATCGGCCGCGTGGGCAATTTCGCGCCCGACTCGATCCGCGTCGCGGAGGTGGGCGTGCGGCGGCTGCGCGGCGGGACGACCGGCGTCGCCTTTTCGTCGGCCGTGTCGCTGGCGCGGTGGACGGATATCCAAGCCGATCTCGTCAACAGGCGAGGGCTGCCGTACACGCTGACGCTGGGCAATGCGCGCATCCTCGCGGTGGAGGCGACGGTGGACTGGGTGCCGGTGCGCGGCCTTCGCGCGAGCGCCTCGGGACTGTTCACCGACAACCGGATCGACGGCGCGCTGGCGATGCTGTCCACGCCGGCGCATCGCCGCCTCCCCGAGACGCCGTCCTTCGCGGCAATGGCGGACATCGCCTATCAACGGCCGGTCGGCGCAGGGGTGGCGAGCGTCGGCGGATCGGCGAGCTATGTCGGGCGATCGGTGCTCGGCGCGGGCGACCTGCTGGACATCAGCCAGGGCAACTACGCGGTCGCGACCGTGCGGGCGGGGTGGCGCTGGCGGCGGTACGAGCTGACGCTGACGGTCGACAACGTCACCGACCAGAGCGCCAACCTGTTCGCGATGGGCAACCCGTTCTCGCTGGCGAGCCGGACGCTGGCGACGCCGCTACGCCCGCGATCGTTGCGGCTGGGCGGCAAGGTGCGCTGGTGACGGGCCTGCCCAGGGCCGTGCCGGCGCCGCCTCTCGCCGGGGAGCGCCGGACGTAGGCGATCATGCGGCGCCCCTCGCGCGGGACGCTCAGCACCGGCGCATAGTCACGGACCAGCGCCCGACGCACGATCGCCACGCTGGCCGGGTTCCATGGCCCCAGCGGCTCGTCCATCGTGACGACCACCGGCGGGCGGGCGGCCATGATCCGCGCGACCTCGCCCGCCTCGTCGATACCGGTCGCGCCATGCTCGGCCATGAACGCCAGCGTCGAGGGAAAGGCATAGGGCGTCGGCACGCAGCTGCGCGACAGCAGGTACAGCGCCGCGTCGCCCGCGAACACATAGGGGCAGCCCTCGCCCCGGTGCGCGGCCATCACCGCTGCGATCGCGCGCGCCGAGCCGCGCTCGTCGGGGGCGACCCACAGCTTGAAGGCGAACAGCAGCGCGCCATAGCCCAGCACCGCGGGAAGCGCGCGCCGGTATCGCCCGAAGGCCCCGGCCGCCGGGATCGCGAGCGGCGCGATCAGCGGCAGCGCATAATGGTCGAAGAACGCCCCGATCATCGCATAGGCGACCAGGGCCGCCGCCAGCCAGCCGAGCGCGAGCATCGTCTCGG
>NZ_CAHJWX010000451.1 GCF_903643065.1 Sphingomonas bacterium
GGGACAGATCGCGCAGCTCGCCATCCACCCGCGCCGCGATCGCCGCCTTCGCCAGCCCCGGCCCGATCGCCGCCGCGATGTCCGCCGGGGTGGTCCCGGGCGCAACCTCGCGGACGGACTCGTCGGGCAAGGTGATGCGGAACATGGCGGACATGGCAGGCTGTTCACTCGTCTGGGCGGAGAAAGGCGCTTACGCACCGGCGACCCAGATAGGCAAGCCGGAGCACCCCCGCCATGACCGACCAGCCGCGTGTCGTCGCCATCGTGCCATGCAACGACATCGACGCGGCGGAGGCGTGGTGGAACCGGCTCGGCTTCGCCCGCCCGCCGGAACAGGATGGGGGCGACTATCGGATGCTCGCCGACGCGGACGGGGCCGAGCTGCACCTGCAACGCGCCGTGCCCGGCTGGGTGGAGGCGGGGCGCAACCCGTTCGGCGTCTACCTCTACACCCGGCGGGTGGACGCGATCGCCACCGCGCTGCGCGACGCGGTGATCGAGCCGGGCAAGGCGGCCGAGCACAAGGACTGGGGCATGTACGAGGTCTCGCTCAACGGCCCCGACGACCTCCTCGTCCGCGTCGGCTGGCCGAGCCGCTAAAACAGACCGAACGGCACCACCGTGTTGGTCTGCGTGTGCCCGATCTGCGCGCGGCCCAGGTACGGCACGCGCATCTCGCCGCACCAACGCGCGATCATCGCCTCCAGCGCCTCGCCCCAGGGCGGGTCGTTGGGCTGGACGTCGGTCACCGCGCCGAGCCTCACGCCCGCCAGCCCCTTGAGCTGCGCGGCGTGCGCCATGTGCCAGAGCAGGCGGTCGACATTATACATCGGCTCCGACACCTCCTCGATCAGCAGGACGTGGTCGGCCAAGTCGGGCAGCCAGGGCGTGCCGACCAGCGCGCCCAGGATCGACAGGTTGAACGCCACCGCCGGCCGGCCGTCCAGCCCCGGCTCCAGCCCCTGCGCGTCGCGCGTCGCGAGCCAGCCGAGCGAGCGCGCCACCGTCGCATCGCCCCCGACCCGGCGGATGTCGCTCGCCATCGGCCCGTGCGTCGGTCGCCCGATCCGCCGCGCGTACAGGGCGCCGAGCAGGAAGCCCGCATCCGAATAGCCCAGATACGCCTTGTGCCGCGCCGCCTCGCCCAACGCCGGCATGATCGTCGGCAGCAGCCGGTTCGACCCATAGCCGCCGCGCAGGAACCACACCGCGTCGATGCTCGCGTCGTTCGCCAGCTCCAGAAAGGCGGCGGCGCGCACCGCGTCCGAGCCCGCGAAATGCCCCTCGCGCGCCCAGCATTGCGGGTGCACGACCAGGTCGACGGCGGGATAGGCGATCGCCGCGAACGCCATGAACGGCGCCTCGGCATCCCTGTTGCCCAGGCTGGCGGGCGCCATCACGCCGATCCGCATCGTCCTTGCTCCCCGAGGCGCCGGCCGATAGCGCGGCGCGGTGATCGACGGCAAATCCTTCTTCCTGGTCGGCATCGGCGGTTCGGGCATGATGCCGCTCGCCACCATCCTGGCGGGACGCGGCGCGATCGTGGCGGGCTCGGACCGGTCGCTCGACGCGGGACGCGTGCCGGGCAAGTTCGCGGCGTTGCGCGCGCTTGGCGTCGCGCTGCACCCGCAGGACGGCAGCGGCGTCTCACCCGACCAGATCGTGGTCGCCTCGGCGGCGGTGGAGGCCACGGTGCCCGACATCGTCCGCGCCGCCGAATTGGGCTGCGCGCGGATGAGCCGGGCCGAGCTGAACGCGGCGCTGTTCAACGCCGCGCCCGTCTCGATCGGCGTCGCGGGGACGAGCGGCAAGTCGACGGTGACGGGCATGATCGCCCGCATCCTTCACGCCGCCGGCCGCGAGCCGACGGTGATGAACGGCGCGGCGATGGCCGACTTCGCCGGCGCCGGCGCGCTGATCGGCGCGGGCACCATCCATGTCAGCGAGGTCGACGAGAGCGACGGCTCGATCGCGCTCTACCGGCCGACGATCGCGGTCCTCAACAATGTCAGCCGCGACCACAAGGAGATGGCGGAGCTGCGCGACCTGTTCGGCGGCTTCCTGGCGCGCGCGGGCACGGCGGTGGTCAATGTCGCTGACGCGGAAGCGGCGGCGCTCGCGCCGGCGGGGGCGATGACAGTGGCGGTCGGGGGCATGGCGGACTTGGTCGCGACCGATCTGCGGCCCGAGCCGCACGCGATCACGTTCGATCTCCATTCACCCTCACCCTTCCGCGGCCTTGCCGCTCCCTCCCTCTCCCAGCGGGAGAGGGAGACAGGCGCGTCAGCGCCAGCGGGTGAGGGTGACCGGCTGACGATCCGCCTCGCCGTCCCCGGCGCGCACAACGTCGCCAACGCCTTGGCCGCGCTAGGCGCCTGCGCCGCCGCGGGCGTCCCGATCGCCGACGCCGTCCGCGCGATCGAGACGTTCACCGGGCTTCGCCGCCGCTTCGAGCGGATCGGCGCCGCCGCCGGCGTCACCGTCCTCGACGATTTCGGGCATAATCCGGACAAGATCGCCGCCACGCTCGCCACGTTGCGCGCCTTTCCCGGCCGGCTGCTGATCCTGTTCCAGCCGCACGGCTACCGCCCGCTGCGCCAGCTCCGCGCCGAGCTGGCCGCCGCCTTCGCGTCCGGCCTCGCGGCCGGCGACCTGCTCGTCCTGCCCGATCC
>NZ_CAHJWX010000452.1 GCF_903643065.1 Sphingomonas bacterium
GTTGTACAACCGATCACCACAAGACCCACGGTACCGCCTCGATCGACGAGGGGACGGTGGCATATTGCTGGCATCCCTGGAGCGGTCAGCGTGTTCGCATCCATGAGGTGATCGTCAGGGCTGCAGGTGCGGTAGCACGCTGCAGCCGTATCGATACGCCGGTTGCGCGTCTTCAGGAGCTTCCGCTCTGGATGCTCGATGCCGCCGTCTGCCGGTCCAGCCGGGCGACGAAGGACGCGACCACCTCGATTGCCGCGTTGACGGCGTTGCGACTGCTGCTTTCGGAGGCGATCGCAGGCATGGCGGTGTCAATGAGCGAAGAAGCGATAGCATCACGCGGTCACCACCGTGGAGATCGCCATGCAGCACACCCGCCACCGGCCTCGGACACCGGTTCGTCAGCCCGATCTCTTTGCGGCGATTCCTCCGTCGGCACTGGACCCGGCGCCCGGATGGAGCAGCCTGCCGGATCGGACCCGGCAGGCGGTGACCGGCTTGATGACGCGCCTACTGGTCAGGCACGTCGCCGACGCGGCGCCCGCTGCGGGGAGCGACGCCGATGAGTGCTGAGAAGATCGGTGCGCAGCATCGCGCGCGCAAGGCGGTCCTCTACGTCCGCCAGTCGTCGGCTCATCAGGTCCAGCACAACCGGGAGAGCCAGGTCCTGCAATATGCGATGCGCGAGCGGCTCGTGCAGCTTGGCTGGTCGGATATCGAGATCATCGATGAGGATCTCGGCTGTTCGGCGGCGGGCGGCGTGGTGCGGGCCGGCTTCGAGCGCATGGTCGCCGAGGTCTGCCTCGGCAAGGTCGGCGCCGTCGCGGCGCGCGAGGTCTCGCGGTTCGCCCGCAACAGCCGCGACTGGCAGCAGCTCGTCGAGATGTGCCGCGTGGTCGACACGCTGCTGATCGACCAGGAGACGGTCTATGCGCCCCGGCAGGGCAACGACCGGCTGCTGCTCGGACTCAAGGGCAGCCTCAACGAGTATGAGCTCGATCTACTGCGGCAGCGGTCGCTTTCGGCGCGCTACGAGAAGGCGCGGCGGGGCGAGCTCATCGTCGCCGCGCCCGTCGGCTTCATCAAGGCCGGCGACCGGCTGGAGAAGGATCCCGACCGGCGGGTCCAGGCGGCGATCCGGCTCGCCATCGACAAGGTCGCCGAGCTGGGCAGCGTGCGGCAGGCGCTGCTGTGGTTCCTGGAACACAGGCTCGATCTGCCGGCCCGGCTCCATGGCGGCGACGTGGTGTGGTGCCGCCCGCGCTATTCCACCATCAAGGCGCTGATCGCCAACCCTGCCTATGGCGGCGCTTACGCCTATGGCAAGACGGGCGTGTCGCTGCAGTACGACGGTGCGGGAACCAAGGCGCGAGCCCGACGCAAGCCGCGCGCGGAATGGCTGGCATTGCAGCCCGGCGCGCATGAAGGTTACATCGAGTGGGAGCGCGCGGAGGCGATCCGTAAGATGGTGAGCGACAACGTCCCGACCGCCGACAGCCACGGCGCGCCCAAGCACGGGGCAGCGCTGCTGTCAGGACTGATGCGCTGCCGGCGCTGCGGCCGCAAGCTCACCGTCCAGTATACCGGTGCGAAGCACGACATCCCGCGCTACGTCTGCAACCGTGGTCGGCTCGACTATGGCGAGCCGACCTGCATCGCCTTCGGCGGTCTGCGCGTCGACGATGTTATCGAGGCGGCGCTGCTGACGGTCGTTCAGCCCGCCGCCGTTCACGCCGCGCAGGCGGCCGAGGACCAGGCGGCGACGCGGCGCGACGATGCGCGTGAGGCGCTTGCACGCGATCTTCAGGCGGCGCGCTACGACGCCGAACGAGCCTTCCGCCAGTATGATGCTGCCGATCCCGAGAACCGCTTCGTGGCAGGCGAGCTGGAGACGCGCTGGAACCGGGCCCTGACCCGTGTCGCCGAGATCGACAGGCGCATAGCCGAGCATGATGCCGCTGCCCCGCGACAGTCCGGTCCTGCGCTACCCTCGTTCGCCGCGCTCGCCGATGATCTCGAGGCTGTCTGGTCCGCGCCGACCACCGACGTGCGGCTCAAGAAGCGCATCGCCCGGACCGTGATCCACGAGGCTGTCGCCGATCTCGACGAGGCCGCCGCCGAGATCGTCATCGTCATCCACTGGATGGGCGGGGCGCATACCGAGCATCGCCTGCCGCGCCGGCGACGGGGACAGCGCAACGCGACATCCGCGGATATTGTCGAGGCGGTCGGCATGCTTGCCCTGGTCGCTCGCGACGACGTCATTGCCGGCATCCTCAACCGCAATGGCCTCAGGACCGGGAACAGCAACCGCTGGACCCGCGAGCGGGTCACCTCCTTGCGTTCCTACCATCGGATCCCGGTCTATCGCGCGGCTGAGGGCGGCGCCGAGCCATGGCTCAACCTGAGCCAGGCCGCCGCCATCGTCGGCGTGGCGCCACGGACGCTCAGGCTGGCCGCGGAGCGGCGCGAGATCGAAGCCGTGCATCCTCTGGACGATGGCCCCTGGCTGTTCAGGCGCGGTGATCTGGACGGCCCTGCTGCAAAAACCCTCCGCCTGCGCGCGCAGAGCGGGCCGATACACCCCGCGTTACCGGATCCCGCGCAGCAGAACCTCTTCCTCTCAACAACATAGCGAGATGTGCGTTGTGATGAGCCGTTGTAGAA
>NZ_CAHJWX010000453.1 GCF_903643065.1 Sphingomonas bacterium
CCGAGACATAGGCGACGCCCGCGCCCGCTAGCGCCATCCGCGCCGCCGCCTGGAGCAGCAACGTCGACTTGCCGATCCCCGGATCGCCGCCGATCAGCGTCGCCGAGCCCTCGACGAAGCCGCCGCCCAGCGCCCGGTCCAGCTCCGCGATCCCCGTCTGGCGCCGATCGGGCAGCGCCGCCGGCGCATCCAGCGCGTGCAGGCTGACCAGCCGCCCGCCACCCTGCAGATTGTGCCTGGCCCCAAACGGCGTCGCCAGCGCCGGCGCTTCCTCCACCAGCGTGTTCCACTCGCCGCAATCGCCGCACTGCCCCGCCCAGCGCGGCGACACGGACCCGCACGCCTGGCAGACATAGCGTTTCTGGAGCTTGGCCATGAACCCGCCTAGCACGAACGGAACGGGAGGAGAACATAGTCGGCGCCGTTCCCCCTCGCGCCGGCCGGGTCGCCGTGGCATGATTGCTCGATCAGCCCCGAGGTCACCATGCCGATCCTTGCCCTCCTGCTCGCCGCTGGCCGCGTTGCGGTCGCGCACGACGACGTTCGTCATCGCACCTATCTGCAGAACGCGAAGGATGCCGCGCTCGCCGGGTGCATCGCCGAAGCTTACCGGACCAGCCCGGACGCGAGCGGCGACGCCGTCGCGACCGCCGGCGGTTACATGCAGAACTTCACCGACTTCGACATCGAGCATGGCGGCGAGAAGTTGAGCGCGCTGATCACGCGGACGCTTACCCAGTCCTACCTGTCCATTCAGGGATCGTCTGTGCGACTCGATCTGATGAAGTGCCTGGACATGTATCACGGCCGCGAGCTCGACGCGTTGGTGCATCGCTACAGCGCGCATCCGCTTCACAGCTACGCGCGCGACTATCCGGACGGGTAGCGCGCGCCGCTCGACGGAGACTCACCCAAGCACGGCCAGCCCGGTCCGCACCGCCGGCCGCGCCAGCGCGCGATCAAGCCAGGCGGCGACCCGCGCGAACGCGCCGAACCCGAGCAGGCCGCCATCCCCGTCGACGCGACGCGCCGCGCGGACCCAGCCGATGCAGGCGATGTCCGCGATCGAATAGTCGCCGGCCAGCCAGTCGCGCCCGTCACCGAGCCGGGCCTCCATGACGCCGAGCAGCCGCCTGACCTCGTCGGCGAAGCGGTCGCGCGGGCGCTTGTCCTCCCAATCCTTGCCGCCCATCGCGGCGAAGAAGTTGAGCTGCCCGGCCATCGGCCCGAGCCCGCCGACCTGCCACCAGAGCCAGGCCAGCACCTCGTGCCGCGCCGCGTCGGATGGCAGGAAGCGGCCGGTCTTGTCGGCAAGGTAGGCCAGGATCGCGCCGGACTCCCACAAGCCGATCGGCTGGCCATCCGGCCCATCCGGATCGAGCACGGCGGGGATCTTGCCGTTCGGGTTCAGCGAGAGGAACTCGGGCGATTTCTGCGCCTGCGTCGCGAAGTCGATCCGGTGGGCCTCATAGGGCAGGCCACATTCCTCCAGCATGATCGACACCTTGACGCCATTGGGCGTCGGCAGCCCATAATATTGCAGCCGGTCGGGATGCGCGGGCGGATAGGCTTGCGTGATCGGGAAGGCGGACAGGTCGGTCATCGATTGCTCCTCGGCGATGCGATTTGCCGAACGCGCGGGCGGGGGGCTAAGGCACGCGACGATGCTCGCCTCCGATCTCCGCGTGGCGCTGTTCAGCGGCAACTATAATTACACGCGCGACGGACCGACCCAGGCGCTCAACCTGCTGGTCGGGCACCTGCTCGCGCGGGGCGCGGCGGTGCGCGTCTATGCGCCGACGACGGACAAGCCCGCTTTCGCGCCGACCGGCGACCTGGTCAGCGTCCCCTCCGTGCCGATCCCCGCGAACCGCGCGGAGTACCGGTTCACCACCGGGCTGCCCGCGTCCGTGCGCGCCGACCTGGAGCGGTTCGCGCCCAATGTGGTCCACCTGTCGGCGCCCGACATCCTGGGTCATCGCGCGGTAAGCTGGGCGCGCGCGCGCGGCATCGCGCGGGTCGCCTCGCTCCATACCCGTTTCGAGACATATCTGAGCTATTACGGGGTCGGCTTCCTCCGGCCGGTGCTGGTCCGCATCCAGAAGCGCTTCTACGACCGCGTCGACCGGGTGATGCCGCCGGGCGAGTCGATGGCGGCGGTGATCCGGGGCTGGGGCGTGACGACGCCGACCGCGATCTGGTCACGCGGCATCGATCACGATCGCTTCACGCCCGCGCGCCGCGACCTGGCGTGGCGGCGGAGCCTGGGCATCGGCGACGACGAGGTCGCGATCGGCTTCCTCGGCCGGCTGGTGAAGGAGAAGGGGCTCGACATCTTCGCCGGCGTGCTGGCGGCACTGCGCGAGCGGGGGGTGCCGCACCGCGTGCTCGTGGTGGGCGACGGGCCGGCGCGCGACTGGTTCGAGGCGCAGGCGCCCAAGGCGGTGTTCGCCGGCTTCCAGTCGGGGAACGATCTGGGCCGCGCGGTCGCCAGCATGGACGTGTTCTTCAACCCGTCGGTGACCGAGACGTTCGGCAACGTCACGCTGGAAGCGATGGCGGCGGGCGTGCCCGTCGTCGCGGCGCGGGCGACGGGGGCGGTCGACCTGGTCGAGCCGGGCCGCACCGGCTTCCTGGTGCCGCCCTGCGACATCGCCGCCTGG
>NZ_CAHJWX010000454.1 GCF_903643065.1 Sphingomonas bacterium
GAGGCTGGCGCGCGCGACCGCCCGCGTCTAGGGCGCGCCCGAACCTCAGGAGTATCCCGATGCGCCCCAGCGGCCGCGCCCCCGATCAGATGCGCGCGATCACGATCGAGCCGCACTATACGTGCCATGCGGAGGGATCGGTGCTGATCGGCTTCGGCGACACGCGCGTGCTCGTCACCGCCAGCGTCGAGGAGCGCGTGCCGCCGTTCCTGCGCGGCAAGGGCGAGGGCTGGGTGACGGCCGAGTACGGGATGCTGCCCCGCGCCACGCACACGCGCGGCTCGCGCGAGGCGGCCAAGGGCAAGCAGTCGGGCCGCACGCAGGAGATCCAGCGGCTGATCGGCCGTTCACTGCGCGCCGTCACGGACACCAAGCTGCTGGGCGAGCGCCAGATCGTGCTCGATTGCGACGTGCTCCAGGCCGATGGCGGCACGCGCACCGCGTCGATCTCCGGCGCCTGGGTGGCGCTGCGGCTGGCGGTGAACGGGCTGTTGCGCGAGGGCAAGCTGACGCGCGACCCGATCGCGCAGAAGGTCGCGGCGGTCAGCTGCGGCATCCATGCCGGCCAGCCAGTGCTCGACCTCGACTATCCCGAGGATTCGGCCGCCGACGCGGATGCCAATTTCGTGCTGCTGGAGAACGGCCACATCGCCGAGGCGCAGGCGACCGCCGAGGGCGCGAGCTATGACGAGGAGGCGCTGCTGCGGCTGCTCCGGCTGGCGCGGATCGGCTGCGCGGAGATCTTCGCGGCGCAGGCGCGGGCGGTTCAGGGCTCCGGCGCATGAGCCTGGAGCTGCCCGGCCCGCAGGCGGTGCGCAAGCTCTCGCCCGGCCGGCTGGTGATCGCCAGCCACAATGCGGGCAAGGTGCGCGAGATCACCGCGCTGCTGGGCCCGTACGGCGTCGAGCCGGTCAGCGCCGCCGCGCTCGACCTGCCCGAGCCGGAGGAGACGGGGACGACCTTCGTCGCCAACGCCGAGCTGAAGGCGCGCGCCGCCGCCGACCTCTCCGGCCTGCCCGCGCTCGCCGACGACAGCGGCCTGTGCGTCGACGCGCTGGGGGGCGATCCGGGCATCTTTTCCGCGCGCTGGGCGCCGGACAAGGACTTCGGCGCGGCTATGGCGCGGATCAACGCGCTGGTCGGCGATCAAAGCCGCGACGCCCACTTCATCTGCGTCCTCGCGCTCGCCTGGCCCGACGGCCATGTCGAATGGTTCGAGGGCCGCGCGGACGGCACGCTCGCCCCCGAACCGCGCGGCAGCAATGGCTTCGGCTACGACCCGCTGTTCCTGCCCAACGGCGGCGACCGGACCTATGGCGAGCTGACCCCGGACGAGAAGCACGCCGACAATCACCGCGCCCGCGCCTTCGCCAAGCTGGTCGCGACGGTGTTCTGAACGCCGACCCAACCCGGCCCAAACAACCTCCCCGGCAAACGCCGGGGCCCAGTGCGGCGCTTGGGAATGGGCACCGGCGTTCGCCGGGGAGGCGCTTTGTCGCAGCAAATCAGGCGAAGGCCACGCTCGTCCGCCGTCGCCGCAAAGCCGCACCGGCCAGCCCGAAGCCACCGATCATCATCGCCCAGGTGGCGGGCTCGGGCACGGCGGGCTCGGCGCTAACGGTGACGCTACCAAATGCTATCCCCGCACCCCCGGTAAACACTTGGCCGGACAAATCGACAGGTAGGGAGCGGGCCGTCCCGGATGGCAGCCTAGTAGAGAGAGTCACGCCACTACCAGCAGTGTTGCCGAACGCATCGCCACCAGCCGGGACAAAGCCGTTTACCGCAAAGTAATCGGATGGCTGAGTTGGATAAAGGCCTCGAATGTAATTTATATAAACATTGGCATACGAATAACCGTTTAGATAAAGCTGGACACCCGTAGTGTAGGTTTCCTGAGTCGAACCATCAGGAAAGACTTGTCCGCCGGATGGCATCGCGGCGGTGTCATAGCTTAGATAACCAGTCACACTCTGGCTCTGAAACGTACCAGTGAAATTGAAGACTTTCACTGCCGCAGCGGCCGGCGTCGATGTCATCGCAAGCGAAGCGGCGGCAGCCGCGATCTTGTAGTACATGTGTAGTCCCCCATCCCGTCTCGCGCGGCCCCCATGCCGCGCGAATCTGGCTGTCGACAGCGAGGTGACGTGCGCACTCGGCCGCCGTCAATGACGTATATTTCATCCTCTCGCCGTATCGCACGCCCGGTGACGCCGCCCGTCGCTTCCCTTATCGGATCGAGGTGACACTGCCCCTCGCCCTCTACATCCACTGGCCGTTCTGCGTCAGCCGGTGCCCGTATTGCGACTTCAACAGCCATGTCCGCGCCGCCGTCGACCAGGACGCGTGGCGCGACGCGCTGCTCGCCGACCTCGCGCATGAGGCGAGCCTCACGCCGGGGCGAGCGCTCACCTCGGTGTTCTTCGGCGGCGGCACGCCCTCGCTGATGCCGCCCGCCACCGTGGCGGCGCTGCTCGGGGCGGCGGCGTGGCATTGGGGGTTCGCGGCCGGGATCGAGATCACGCTGGAGGCGAACCCGTCGTCGGTGGAGGCGGCGCGGTTCGCCGATCTGGCGGCGGCGGGGGTCAACCGGGTGTCGCTGGGGCTGCAATCGTTCGACGATGCGGCGCTGCGCTTCCTGGGCCGCGCGCACGACGCCGCC
>NZ_CAHJWX010000455.1 GCF_903643065.1 Sphingomonas bacterium
CTCGCCGCCGGCGTCGTCGCCACGATCGGGCCGCCCGACGACGCGCTCGTCCGCGCGCTGCTGGCCGAGCTATGCCACCGGCGCGGGCTGGACGCGCGGCCCGACCTGATCGACTGGATCGCGCCCCGGCTGGAGCGCAGTCATCTAGCCGTCATTCGCGCGGTCGATAGTCTCGACGCGCAGGCGCTGGAGACGCGGCGGCGCCTGTCGATCCCGCTCGCGCGCGGCGTGCTGGAGGCGGCGGGGCTGATCGCGGCCCGCGCGCGTTCGGAGGACGCATGACCACTCGCCCGTACCTTGCCCGGCTCACCGAACCGGACGACGACGCGTTCGAGGCGATGCCGGGCGAGCGCTATTTCAATCGCGAGCTGTCCTGGCTCGCCTTCAACCGTCGCGTGCTGGAGGAGGCGGAGAACCTGGCGCATCCGCTGCTCGAACGGCTGCGGTTCCTGTCCATTTCCGGCTCCAACCTCGATGAGTTCTTCATGGTCCGCGTCGCCGGGCTGAGGGGGCAGCAGCTGCAGGAGGTGGAGCGCCTGTCCGCCGACGGGCTGACCGTCAGCCAGCAGCTCGCCGCCGTGATCGTCGCCGCCGACGAGCTGGTCGCCGCGCAGCAGCGTGTGTGGGCGGCGCTGCGCAGCGGGCTGGACGAGGCTGGCCTCCATGTGCTGCGCCGCGACGAGGTGGACGAGCCCACCGCCGTCTGGCTGGAGCAGTATTTTCGCGATCAGCTCTTCCCGACGCTGACCCCACAGGCGCTCGACCCCGCGCATCCGTTCCCGTTTATCCCCAACAAGGGCCTGTCGCTGATCTTCGATCTGGTCCGCGCGTCGGACGACGAGCCGATCCGCGAGCTGGTGATGCTGCCCGCCGTCACCGCGCGCTTCATCCGGCTGCCGGGCGAGCCGGCGCGGTTCGTCACGGCCGAAGCGGTGGTGAAGCGCTTCGCGCCCGTGCTCTTCCCCGGCTACCGCGTCGTCGGCTGCGCCACCTTCCGCGTGCTGCGCGACAGCGACATCGAGATCGAGGAGGAAGCCGAGGACCTGGTCCGCTATTTCACCAATGCCATCAAGCGCCGCCGTCGCGGCCGCGTCATCCGGCTGGAGCTGGAGACCGGTACGGCGCCGGGGCTCGCGGCGGTGCTCAAGGAGGAGCTAGGCGGCGCCCAGGCGCTCATCACCGAATCCGGCCAGCTGCTGGGACTTGGCGATCTGGAGCGCGTGGTCGAGGAGGATCGGCCCGACCTGAAGTTCCCGCCCTTCGCGCCGCGCTTTCCCGAGCGCATCCGCGAGTTCGGCGGCAATTGCTTCGCGGCGATCGCCGCCAAGGACATCGTCGTCCACCATCCCTATGAGACGTTCGACGTCGTGCTCGCCTTCCTCAAGCAGGCGGCGAACGACCCCGACGTGGTCGCGATCAAGCAGACGCTGTACCGTGCCGGCAAACAGTCTGCCGTCATCAACGCGCTGATCGCGGCGGCCGAGGCGGGCAAGTCGGTCACCGCCGTGGTCGAGCTCAAGGCGCGCTTCGACGAGGAGCAGAACCTGCACTGGGCGTCGGCGCTGGAGCGCGCGGGGGTGCAGGTCGTGTATGGCTTCATCGACTGGAAGACCCATGCCAAGGTCGCCATGGTCGTCCGGCGCGAGGCCGGGGCGTTTCGGACCTACTGTCATTTCGGCACCGGCAACTACCATCCGGTCACCGCGCGCATCTACACGGACCTGAGCTTCTTCACCGCCGACCCGGCGATCGGCCGCGACGCGACGCAGATGTTCAACTACATCACCGGCTATGTCGAGCCGACCGCGATGACGAAGGTCGGCCTCAGCCCTCGCGACTTGCGCCGAAGCCTCGTCGCGCTGATCGACGCCGAGATCGCGCAGGCCCGCGCCGGCCGGCCAGCGGCGATCTGGGCAAAGATGAACGCACTGGTCGATCCCGCGCTCATCGAGAAGCTGTACGAGGCGAGCGGGGCGGGGGTGGAGATCGAGCTGATCGTGCGCGCGATCTGCTGCCTGCGCCCCGGCGTGCCCGGCCTGTCCGAGCGCATCCGTGTCAAGTCGGTGGTCGGCCGGTTCCTGGAGCATAGCCGCATCTGGGCGTTCGGCCAGGGCGAGCTGCTGCCCAACGACCGCGCGCGGCTGTTCATCTCGTCCGCCGACTGGATGCCGCGCAATTTCGACCGGCGCGTGGAGTACATGCTGCCGATCGAGAACCCGACGGTGCACGAGCAGATCCTCGATCAGGTCATGGTCGCCAACCTGATCGACAACGAGCAGAGCTGGGAACTCGGCGCCGATGGCGGCTATGCCCGTGTCGAGCCGGGCGAGCGGCCGTTCAACCTGCACCGCTATTTCGTCACCAATCCCAGCCTGTCCGGTCGCGGCGCCGCGCTGGAGGGCGCCGATGTCCCGACCCTGTCGCTGAGGCGGGGGCGTTGACCTCGCTCCTGTTTCGCAAGCCCGCGTCCACCACTCACCCCCGTGCCGCGATCATCGATATCGGCTCCAACTCGATCCGGCTGGTGGTGACGCAGGGTCCGCCGCGCGTGCCCGCGACCCTGTTCAACGAGAAGGTCATGGCGGGCCTCGGCCGCTCGCTCGCCGCGACCGGCGCGATCGACGCGGACGCGCTCGGCGTCGCGCGAACCGCGCTGGCCC
>NZ_CAHJWX010000456.1 GCF_903643065.1 Sphingomonas bacterium
CCAATACGGCCTGGATGCCTAGGATCGACACCGCCTTGGCGAAGTGGCGGGCGGCCGCGTCGAGGTCGGCGTCGCTGCCGGCCCGGTAGGTGCCGGACGCGAACTCCCACAGCTCGTCGAGCCCGCTGAACACGGCCAGCCCCAGCGAGAAGAAACCGACGGCACCCAGGATGATATCGACCAGCTCGCCCACGCCAAAGGCGTGGCTCGCGACCCAGCCGATTAGCACGCCGGACATCACCGCCAGCGAGGCGGGACTCACCAGCTCCGCAACCTGGGCGCGGAACTCGGGGCACAGCAATGGCAGCGAGCGTCGCAGCACCTCGCCCAGCCGGTCCTCGAAGCCCATCACCATGACGTCCGCCATGTCGCCCCATTTCCCGGCTTGCAGACCGGCTGTATTTTATCGACCTTCATCCCCTCACCGGTGATCCGCCGCCACATAGCCATGGTATGCGTCGCAGCCGTCGCGGTCGGGGTGGCCGTGGCATTTGTCCGCCCATTCGCGGCGTTCCTTGCCCTCGCGCGCCTCGTTCTGGCGCATCCTGCGGCCGTAATTGCGATCGGCTTCGGCTTGGCTGGTGGTGGCGAGGTCGACCGCCTTGCCGGCGACCTGGAACGGCGCCTTGACGACCGACACGGCGGTGCCGACGCAGCCGGCGGCGCACAGGGGGAGGAGGAGCAGGGCGACGCGCATCATTGCACTCCGTCGCGGGCCTGGATGCCCGATGCGGGGAAGTCGGTGAAGAAGCCGTCGATGCCCTGCGCGAGCGCCGACCGGATCTCCGCGACGACGTCGCCGCGCGCCGCCGGATCGGCGCCGTGGCGGAAGCGGTCGGGGAGGAACTGGTTCTCGGCGCGGTAGGTCCAGGGGTGGACGGCGAGGCCGGCGGCGTGCGCGTCCGCGACCAGCCCGGACGGCTGGTCACCCCGCCAGAGCATCGCCTTGTTCGGCCCGATCCCAAAGGCATAGGCGGCGACCGCCTTCAGCCCGGCGGGCATCGCCATGGCGGCGTAGGAGGGCGCGGCGCCGTCGGCGGGCGCGCCCTCGCCATCCATCAGCTGGATCAGCCGGATGCGCGTCCAGCCGTGGATGCGCCGCAGGTTGGCGACCTCGAACGACTGGATGAAGACGGGCGCGGCGGCGCTGTCCCAGCCGGCGGCGCGGAGCTGATCGACCAGCCGCCGGTCGGTCGGGTGGCCGATGCTCGCGAAATAGGTCGGGTGCTTGGTTTCCGGATAGATGCCAATCGTGCGCCCCGTCTGCGCGGAGCGGCGCTTGGCGAGGTCGATGATCTCGGCCAGCGTCGGGATGGCGAACTGGCCGTCATAGGCGGCGTTGGCGGGGCGCAGCGCCGGCAGGCGCTCGCGGGCGCGCAGCGTCTTGAGCTCGGCGAGCGTGAAGTCCTCGGTGAACCAGCCGGTGACGGACTGGCCGTCGATCGTTTTGGTGGCGCGACGGCCCGCGAACTCGGGATGGCGCGCGACATCGGTGGTGCCGCCGATCTCGTTCTCGTGCCGGGCGACGAGCACGTCGTCCTTGGTGGGGACCAGATCGGGCTCGATGAAGTCGGCGCCCTCGTCGATCGCGCGGTCATAGGCGGCGAGCGTGTGCTCGGGCCGCTCGCCGCTGGCGCCGCGATGCGCGATGAGGATGGGGCGGGTCACGCGCGGCGTCTGCCCGACGGCGGCGGGGAGCGCCAGGGTGGCAAGGGCGAGGAGGAGCATGACTGACGCTACCATGGCTTTAGCGCGACGACATGCTCAACCTTCGTCACCCTGAACTTGTTTCAGGGTCCATGCTACGCCATCAACGCCGGGACATCGTCACGGGTGGCGCATGGATGCTGAAACGAGTTCAGCATGACGAGCGAAGGATGACATGGCCGACAACGATACCGTCCTCGCCGCCGCGCGCGCCTGGACCGGCGCGCCGATGGCGCTCGCCACCGTGGTGTCGACCTGGGGGTCGGCGCCGCGACCGCGCGGCTCGCACATGCTGGTGCGCGAGGATGGGCGGTTCGAGGGCTCGGTGTCGGGCGGCTGCGTCGAGGGGGACATCCTCCAGGCCGCCGCCGACGTGATCGCGGGCGCGCCGTTCCGCGTCACGCGCTATGGGGTCGCGGACAGCTCGGCGTGGGAGGTCGGGCTGCCGTGCGGTGGCGAGATCGCGGTGATGGTGCAGCCGGTGGCGGCGGCGGGGTTCGATCCGGCGCTGTTCGACCGGATCGGCGCCGCGCGCGACGAGGGCCGCGCGCTGACGGTGGCGACCGACCTCGCGACCGGGCGCTCCTCGCTCGGGCCGGCGGAAGGCGGAGAGGCGTTCGTCAACCGCTACGATCCGCCGCGCCGGCTGCTGATCGTCGGCGCGGTGCAGATCGCGCAGGCGCTGGCGCGGCTGGCGGACACGCTGGGCATCGCGTGCACGGTGATCGACCCGCGCGCGCGCTTCCTCACCGCCGAGCGGTTCCCCGGCGTGGCGCTGGACGATCGCTGGCCCGACGAGGCGATCGAGGCGCTCGCGCCCGATCCGGCGACGGCGGTGGTGACGCTCTCCCACGACACCAAGATCGACGATCCGGCGCTGGTCGCGGCGCTGGCGAGCCCGGCCGGCTATGTCGGCGCGCTGGGCAGCCGGCGCAGCCACGCGGCGCG
>NZ_CAHJWX010000457.1 GCF_903643065.1 Sphingomonas bacterium
CCCCCGCCGCCAGCGCCTCGCGCTCAGCGGTGCGCGCGGCGGCGCGATCGTCCTTGATCGACAGGTACAGCTCGGCGCCCGGGCCGCCCGCCCGCACGTCGACGCCCGCCGGCGCTCCGCCGGGCACGGGCGCGATCAGTTCGGTCAGCGACAATCCGTCCAAGACCTGTTCCGCCCCATTCGTGTCGGAGACGGAACCACCTAATCTCGATCACGTTCCTTGGGGCGGCCTCGAACCGGGGGAAAAGGGCGTTGCTTGAGCTGATCGGGCGTTACCGCATCCAGGAACAGATCGGCGAAGGCGCGATGGCGGACGTGTACCGCGCGCACGATCCGCAGATCGATCGGCCGCTCGCGGTCAAGGTGCTCAAGGCCGAGTTTCGGGAGCATCCCGAATACGCCGCGCGCTTCCTGCGCGAGGCGCGCGCCGCGGGTGCGCTGTCGCATCCCAACATCGTCACCGTGTTCGACGTCGGCGAGGTCGACGGCTTTCCCTTCATCGTCATGGAGCTGCTCGCCGGCGAGCCGCTGTCGGAGGTGTTGAAGCGCGGGCCGCTGCAGCCGAGCCAAGTGATTGGCATCGGTCTCCAGCTCGCCGACGCGCTCGCCTACGCGCATGCGCAGGGTGTCATCCACCGCGATGTGAAGCCATCCAATATCGTGCTGTCGCCCGACGGCACATCGATCAAGCTGCTCGATTTCGGCATCGCCCAGCTCACCGATGCCGACCCCCTGTTCGAGGAACAGAGCTTCCGCACCCAGATCGGCCAGGTGATCGGCACGCCGCGCTACATGAGCCCGGAACAGGCGCTCGGACAGGAGATGGACGCGCGCTCGGACGTCTATTCGGTCGGTGTGGTCCTGTACGAGATGTTGTCGGGACGGCGCGCGTTCACCGGCGCGTCGGCGGCGACGCTGACCGCGCAGATCGTCAACGTCGAGCCGACCGCGCTTGCGGAGGTCGCGCCGGATTGCCCGCGCGGGCTCCAGTTCATCACGCACAAGGCGATGGCCAAGCAGCCGGCGCAGCGGTTCGCCGACGCCGGGCGGCTGGCCGATGCGCTGCGCCGTGAGGTGGGGGTCGCCAACATCCTCGCCAAGGAGGAGGGCGGCGGCCGGCGTTACCTGCCGCTCAAGGTCCGCCTCACGCTGCTGATGGCGCTGATCACGGCGGCGGTGCTGGCGGCGGCGGTGGGCACGGTGCTCGTCCAGCAGCGCGAAGCGATGCGCCGCGTCGCGATGTCGTCGGGCGATGCGATCGCGGCCTTCGTGGCCAACAATGCCGCGTTGCGCGCGGTCGACAATGCCGCGCTGCCCGTCGGCCAGCAGGACTGGGTTCCGGTGCGCGCGTTCGTGCGCAACGCGGCCGCCGACCGCAACGTGCGCGGGCTGACGGTGGTGGACGCGGCCGGGGTGGTGCGTGCGGCGACCGACGAGCGGCTGATCGGCCGCGCCTATAGCGCACCGACGGACGAGGCGCTGGTGGCCCGGCGCGCGGACACGACCGTGACCTCGGTACAGGACGGCCGCTCGTTCCGGTTCGTACGCCCCATCCTCTACGCGCGGCAGCGGTTCGGGCAGGTCGACCTGCTGCTCAACCAGGATCCGCTGCGCTCGGCCGCCGACTGGTCCACGATATTGCTCGTCCTGCTGGCCTTGGTGACGTTGGGTACGGTGGCGCTGGTGACGTTCCTCAGCGCGCGGCTGATCGAGACGCCGCTCGCCCGATTACGCGGCGCGTTGCGCGAGGTGGCCCGCGGCACGCCCGACTTCCACATCGCCCACAACCGGCGCGACGAGTTCGGTGAGCTGTTCGATCAGGTGAACCTGATCGCGCAATCGACCGGCGAGCGCCTCAACGCCGTCGAGGCGCTGCTGCTCGACCGGCCAACACCCACCCCGACGACCGCCGCGCCCGACTTCCACCCGGAGCCGATCAGGGTCAGTCGACCGACCACCGCCGTCGTTACCGCGACGGGTCCGCTGCCGTCGGGGCCCGGACCGACCCCGATCAGCGCGATGCGACCGGCCGGGGAGTCCGGCCCGTTTGCCCCCACCCGTCCCGAGCCGTCCGTGGCGGCAACGCCGGATCCGGTGACTGTCGAGCGCAGGCCCTCGCTGGAGCCGGCGCGCGATCCATCGCCGCCTTCTCCCGAGCCCCAACCGGTCGCGCCGGCAGCATTCACTGATCCACAGGCGGAAGTATCGACGCCGGCCCTCGTCCTGACGCCGTCGGCCCCGGATGCCGTGGCTGCCCGGCCGGCGGCGCCGGCCGCCCCCGCCTTGCCGGTCGAACCGGCACCGCTCGAAATGCCCGGCGAGACGGCGTTGCTGGATCCGCCCTGGCCCCACGACGAGGACGAGGATCGCACGCGGGTGGACGAGGAGCCCGCCTACTGAGCGCAGCGGGGTTGCGGCATCAGCGGCTGTGCACCGTGGCCTGGATGCGTCGGGCGCGTGCGAGTTCGCCGCCGATCGCGCCGTTGCCGGGGTCCAGCGTCGCGGCCTGGGACAGGAGCTGCACCGCCCGGTCGATCGACCCCGCGGACATCTGCTCCAGCCCTTGCTGACGCAATTTCTGGGCTCGGCCGCGATCGGCCGCCGTCACCGCCGGGCGCGGCGCATCGGCCGGCTTGGGAGCGGGCGCCGGCACG
>NZ_CAHJWX010000458.1 GCF_903643065.1 Sphingomonas bacterium
CTTCGTCTGGCGCACGCTGCGCGGCCGTGGCGACGCGCGCGACTTCGCGCTGGTGGCGCAGACGGCGGCGCTGACCGTGTCCGGCCATGCCCGCGACATCGCGGTGGCGCTGGACGGGGAGACGACGCGGCTGCGGCTGCCGCTCCGCTTCACCGTCGAGCCCCGGGCGCTGACGGTGATCGCGCCGGTTGAGGTGCAAGGAGCGCTCGCCTAAGTCGGTCGCATGACCTCCACCAACGACCTCCGTCGCGGCTTTCTCGACTATTTCGCGCGGGCGGGGCACCGCCCGGTGCCGTCCGCGCCGCTGGTGCCGCAGAACGACCCGACGCTGATGTTCGTCAACGCCGGCATGGTGCCGTTCAAGAACGTGTTCACCGGGCTGGAGACGCGGCCCTATTCGACCGCCGCCTCGTCGCAGAAATGCGTGCGCGCCGGTGGCAAGCATAACGATCTCGACAATGTCGGCTATACCGCGCGGCACCATACTTTCTTCGAGATGCTGGGCAATTTCTCGTTCGGCGATTACTTCAAGGAGCGTGCGATCGAGCTGGCGTGGACGCTGCTCACCCGGGAATGGGGGTTGCCGGCGGACCGGCTGACCGTCACCGTCTATCATACCGACGACGAGGCGTTCGCGCTGTGGCGCAAGATCGCCGGCCTGCCCGAGCACCGCGTCATCCGCATCCCGACCACCGACAATTTCTGGGCGATGGGAGAGAACGGGCCGTGCGGGCCGTGTTCCGAAATCTTCTACGACCATGGCGAGCACATCGCGGGGGGCCCGCCGGGCAGCCCGGACGAGGACGGCGACCGGTTCGTCGAGATCTGGAACCTCGTCTTCATGCAATATGAGCAGACGGCGAACGAGATCACCGGCGAACTGCCCAGGCCGTCGATCGACACCGGCATGGGACTGGAGCGGATCGCCGCCGTGATGCAGGGCGTCCACGACAATTACGACACGGACACGTTCCGCGCGCTGATTGCCGCGTCGGAGTCGCTGACGGGGACGCGCGCGGAGGGGGCGGCGAAGGCGTCGCATCGGGTGATCGCGGATCATCTGCGCGCGGCCGGCTTCCTGGTCGCGGATGGCGTGCTGCCCGCCAACGAGGGACGCGGCTATGTGCTGCGCCGGATCATGCGCCGCGCGATGCGGCACGCGCACCTGCTGGGCGCGGCCGAGCCGCTGATGCACCGCCTCGTCCCGGCGCTCGCGACGGAGATGGGCGTCGCCTATCCCGAGCTGATCCGCGCGCGGCCGCTGATCGAGACGACGCTCAAGCAGGAAGAGACGCAGTTCCGCCGCACGCTCGATCGCGGGCTCAAGCTGCTCGACGAGGCGACCGGCGGGATGGCGGCGGGCGCGACGCTGCCGGGCGAGACCGCGTTCCGGCTCTACGACACGTTCGGCTTTCCCTATGACCTGACCGAGGACGCGTTGCGCGCGCAGGGGCTGCTGGTCGACCGCGCCGGCTTCGACACCGCGATGGCGCAGCAGAAGCGCGCCGCGCGGGCGGCGTGGAAGGGCTCGGGCGCGCGGGCCTCGGACGAGCTGTGGTTCGATCTGGTCGAGGAGGTCGGGGCGACCGAGTTCACCGGCTATGCCGGCGAGCAAGGCGAGGGCGCGGTGCTCGCGATCGTGCGCGACGGCGCGCGGGTGACGCGCGCCGAGGCGGGCGAGGCGGTGGAGCTGATCGTCAACCAGACGCCCTTCTATGGCGAGAGCGGCGGCCAGATCGGCGACGCGGGGACCGCGACGAGCGACGGCGGGCTCGTCGCGACGATCGAGGACACGCACAGGCATCTGGGCAGGCTGTGGGCGCATCGCGCGCGGATCGAGGCCGGCGCGGTGGCGGTCGGCGACGCGGTGCGCCTGACGGTGGACCATGCGCGGCGCGGCGCGATCCGGGCGAACCACTCGGCGACGCACCTTCTTCACGCCGCGTTGCGCGAGCGGCTGGGGACCCATGTCGCGCAGAAGGGCTCGCTGGTCGCGCCCGACCGGCTGCGCTTTGACGTCTCGCACCCGGCGCCGATGACGCCGGGCGAGCTGGCGCAGGTGGAGGCGGACGTGAACGGGCAGGTGCGCGCCAACACGCCGGTGACGACGCGGCTGATGACGCCCGACGACGCGATCGCGGAGGGGGCGATGGCGCTGTTCGGCGAGAAATATGGCGACGAGGTCCGCGTCGTGTCGATGGGCACCGACGGGGGCCGCTATTCGGTGGAGCTGTGCGGCGGCACGCACGTCGCGGCGCTCGGCGACATCGGGCTGGTGAAAATCGTCGGCGAGGGCGCGGTGTCGTCAGGCGTGCGGCGCGTCGAGGCGCTGACCGGCGAGGCGGCGCGCGCTTACCTCAACGGCCGCGACGCGACGCTGCGCGAGGCGGCGGCAGCGCTGCGCACGACGCCCGACGAAGTACCCGCGCGGGTCGCCGCACTGATGGAGGAACGGCGCCGGCTGGAGCGCGAGCTGGCCGATGCCCGCAAGGCGCTGGCGATGGGCGGCAGTGGCGCGGGCCCGGCGGGCCCCGAGCAGGTCGCGGGCATCGCCTTTGTCGGCCAGGTGCTCGACGGCTTCGAGGCGAAGGGGCTGCGCGGCGCGGTGGACGAGGCGAAGGGCCGGCTCGGGTCCGGCGTCGCGGCGCTGG
>NZ_CAHJWX010000459.1 GCF_903643065.1 Sphingomonas bacterium
GCGCGATCGTCCTGCCCGCTACGCGCGCCGCGCTGCGGCTCGGGCTGGAATACCGATGGCGGATCGCCGGCAAGGCGCGGCCGGGGAACGGCCCCGCGCTGACGCTGGGCGCCAGCTTCTAGCCGTCGCCGTCCGGCCGGGGTAACGCGCGGCGGTGGACGTCTACCTCCCCATCGCCAACCTGTCGGTCAACGCGCTCGTGATCGTCGCGCTGGGCGGCGGCGTCGGGTTGCTCTCGGGTATGTTCGGGGTCGGCGGCGGGTTCCTCACCACGCCGCTGCTGATCGTCTATGGCATCCCGCCCACCGTCGCCGCCGCGTCCGCCGCGTCGCAGGTGACGGGCGCCAGCGTCTCGGGCGTGGTGACGCATTGGCGGCGCGGCGGGGTGGACGTGAAGATGGGCGGCGTGCTGGTCGCGGGCGGGGTCGCGGGCAGCCTGGCCGGCGCCTGGCTGTTCCGGCTGCTCCAGGCGCAGGGCCAGCTGGATACGACGATCGCGGTCATCTATGTCCTGCTGCTCGGCTCGATCGGCGGGCTGATGGCCACCGAGGCGCTGGGCACCATCCTGCGCGACCGGCGCGGCGCGCCGCCCAGGGCCCGCAAGCGGCGGCACCACCCGCTGGTCGCCGCGCTGCCGTTCCGCACGCGCTTCTACACGTCGGGGCTGTACATCTCCCCGCTCGCGCCGCTGCTGCTCGGCTTCGCGACAGGGGTGCTGACGGTGATGCTGGGGATCGGCGGCGGTTTCGTGCTGGTGCCGGCGATGATCTATCTGCTGGGCATGGCGACGGCGGCGGTGGTCGGCACCAGCCTGTTCCAGATCCTGTTCGTCACCGCCGCCGCGACGCTGATCCACGCCACCACGACCAAGGCGGTGGATATCGTGCTCGCCGGGCTGCTGCTGCTCGGCTCGGTGGTGGGCGCGCAGCTTGGGGTCAGGCTGGCGGGGCGGCTCCGGCCGGAGTGGCTGCGGCTGCTGCTCGCCGCCATGGTGCTGGTGGTGGGCACGCGGATCCTGCTCGGGCTCGTATGGCAGCCGGCCGAGCTGTATTCGGTGGAGCTGGCGTGAAGCGGCTGGGCGCGCTCGCGCCGCTGCTGCTGCTGACCGCGCAGGCGCCGCCGGTGCTCGTGCCCGACGTGTCGCAGCGCCACGTCCGCATCCTTTATTCGTTCACCAGCGCCGAGCTGCTCCTGTTCGGCGCGATCCTCTACCCCGGCGGGCGCCGGCCGGATGCCCAACGGCCGGTCGACATCGTCGTGGTGGTCAAGGGCCCGACCCAGTCGGTGCTGGTGCGCGAGAAGGCGCGGGTCGCGGGCATCTGGGTCAACGCCGACCGGCTGCGCTACCGGTCCGCGCCCGCCTTTTACGCGATCGCCTCGGCGCGGCCGATCGAGCGGATCGTCGACGACCGGACGCGCGCGATCTATGAGCTGGGGCTCGACAGCCTCCAGCTCTCCCCCGCCTCGTCCGCGCCGGCCGACGAGCAGGACCGGTTCCAGCGCGGCCTGGTCGAGCTTCAGCGAGGCGCGGGGCTCTACTACGCCGACAGCCGCGCGGTCGCGATCACCGGCGGCGTGCTGTACCGCGCCCGCGTCGTCATCCCCGCGCGCGTCCCCGTCGGGCGCTACACCGCCGAGACGTTCCTGATCCGGGACGGCCACGTCCTCGCGGCCGCGACCACGGACGTGACGATCGAGAAGGCGGGCTTCGAGCGTTTCATCGCGCGCGCCGCGCAGCGCGACTCGATCGTGTACGGGCTCGTCGCCGTGCTGCTGTCGGTCGGGCTCGGCTGGACGGCGGGCTGGGCGGCGCGGCGGTTCTAGCCGGGATTGCGACGAACCGAGGCTGGCCTGCGCTGGACCGTTACGCGACGCCAGCATAGCATGGCGACGGCGGAGGGGTGGTCGCATGCGGTGGACGGGCAAGCGGTGGGCGTTGCTGGCGCTGGCGATCGCGCCGGTGGCGGCGTTCGGCGACAACAGCCCGCGCGTGGTCTTCACCCAGCCCGGGATCGGCAACGGCGCGATCGAGCGGTTCACCGTCCGCTACAGCCAGCCGATGGTGCCGCTGGGCGATCCGCGCGGCCCCGCACCGATGACCACCGCCTGTACCGGCCAGGGCCGCTGGGTCGACGCGCAGACCTGGGTATTCGAGTTCGCCAGCCCGCTCGCCGGCGGCACCACCTGCAAGTTCGACACGGTCGCCAGGCTGCGTTCGGTCGCGGGTTACGACCTTGCCGGGCAGCCATCCTTCACCGTCGACGCGGGCGGCCCGGTCGCGCGCGCGGTGCTGCCCGGCACCGACACGGACGAGGAGGAGGAGGAGGGAGGCGGGATCGAGGAGGACCAGACCTTCCTCGTCGCCGCCAACATGGCGCCGACGCGCGCGTCGGTCGCGGCAAACGCCTATTGCGCGGTCGACGGGCTGGGCGAGAAGATCCCGGTCGACGTGCTCCCGCCCGACCTGCCGGCGACGCTGCTCGGCGCGATGGGCAAGGATCAGGTCGGCTCCTTCCTGGAGGAGGCCGGCCTGCCGCCCGACATCCCCGCGTCGCGGGCCGACCGCGTCGCGATGACGCGCAACGTCGTGGCGCTGAAATGCCACCGCCCGCTGCCGCCGGGGCGCGACGTCGCGCTGGTCTGGGGCGGG
>NZ_CAHJWX010000460.1 GCF_903643065.1 Sphingomonas bacterium
TTGCGCACGGTGAGCTTGAGCGCCTTGAGCCGCTCGACCACCGCGTCCAGCGCCGCGCCGGTCGGCCTGGCCCAGGCGACGCGCGCCCAGCCGGGGTTGTCGCGGCCGTCGGCGAACATGGCTTCGATCCCGGCCCAGTCGGCGACGGGCGCGATGCCCTCGTCCAGCTTCGCCTTGGCCTGCGCGAACAGCATTTGCTGGATATCCTCCAGCTCCGCCGCCACGCCACCCACGAACGCCTCGCGCGGGCCGACCGCCGCGTCGACCTTGCCGTCCGCGCGATACAGCCGGTCGCGCCGCACCACCGACACCGCGTCGTTGCCGACGTCGCGCGGCCCGACCTCGACGATCAGCGGCGCGCCCTTCTTGACCCAGGCCCAGCGTTTCGCCGACGCCTTGGCGGGCTTGAGATCGAGCTGAACACGCAGCGGCTCGCCGAACGCGACCTGCGCCGCCAGCGCCGCCTGCAGCGCGCGGGCGTAGCGGATGACGCCCTCGTCCTCCGCCGTGTCGCGCAGCATCGGCACGATCACCACCTGCCACGGCGCGATGCGGGGTGGCGCGCGCAGGCCGTCGTCGTCGCCATGGACCATGATGACGCCGCCGATCAGCCGCGTCGACACGCCCCAGCTGGTGGTGTGCGCCAGCGCCAGCTCGCCGTCGGCCGACTGGTAGCGGATGTTCTGCGCGCTCGCGAAATTGGTGCCCAGATAATGCGAGGTGCCGGCCTGGAGCGCCTTGCCGTCCGCCATCATCGCCTCGATCGAATAGGTCGCCACCGCGCCGGGGAAACGCTCGTGCTCCGGCTTCTCGCCCGCGACCACCGGCAGCGCCAGCACCTCTTCGGCGAACGACCGGTAGAGTTCCAGGATCGCCAGCGTCTCGGCGCGCGCCTCCGCCTGCGTAGCGTGCGCGGTATGGCCCTCCTGCCACAGGAACTCGCTGGTGCGCAGGAACATGCGGGTGCGCATCTCCCAGCGCACGACATTGGCCCATTGGTTGATCTTGACCGGCAGGTCGCGCCACGACTGGATCCAGCGCGAAAAGGCGGCGCCGATCACCGTCTCGCTGGTCGGCCGCACCACCAGCGGCTCCTCCAGTCTGGCGGCCGGATCGGGCTGGAGCCCGCCCTGGCCGTCCGCGATCAGCCGATGGTGGGTGACGACCGCCATCTCCTTGGCGAAGCCCTCGACATGCTCGGCCTCCTTGGCGAAATAGGAGAGCGGGATGAACAGCGGGAAATAGCAATTGTCGTGGCCGGTCGCCTTGATCCGGTCGTCGAGTTGGCGCTGGATGCGCTCCCACAGGCCATAGCCCCAGGGCCGGATCACCATGCAGCCGCGCACGCCTGATTCCTCGGCGAGATCGGCCTCCGCGACGACGGCCTGATACCAGGCGGCGAAATCCTGGGCGCGGGTGACGGGGAGCGCGTGCTTCATGGCGCCGGCCGATAGCGGACCCGCCGCGCCCGCGCAAAGCGGCTCAGGTCGCGTGCGCCGCGACCAGCAGGCGCCTGGCGCGCAGGAAGATCTCCACCCTGGCCACCGCCAGCATGCCCGGCACCGACGCGAGCAGCGCGTTCGACAGGTTCACCGCGTCGACGCCGATCCCGCCGCCCTCCGCCCGCAAGCCCGTCTTGAGCAGGATCAGCCCGACGATCAGCACCATGCCCAGCGGCGACGATTGCTGGGTCACCTCGCGCGTCGCCGGATCGACGGCGACCCGCGTCGTCTTGCCGCGTTGCCAACCGACCAGCGCGCCAACCAGCAGCCCCGCCGCGATCCACGTCCAGCCCACGCCGTGCGGCGGGGTCGCGGCGATGCCGGCGGCCACGAAGAGAAGGTAGAAGGTCGGCAGGATCCAGAGGAGCCCCAGGCGCAGCGGCCGCGCGCGCGACGGGCGGCGAATGACCATCACGATCGCAACGATCACCAGCGGAATGACGTACTGGAGCCAAACCGGGCCGTTCGAATGCGCCTGCATGTGGTCCTTCCTCCTGCTGTATTAACAGTCTAGCACACCAATGCCGGCACGCAAGCAAACTTCTTCCCCGAATGACGGCGGAGATGATAGCCTGTCGCCATGCGCCGTCTCCTCGCCCTCGCCCCGCTCCTGCTCGCCGCCGCGCCGGCCCCCACCGCCGACGCGCGCTTCGCCGCCGTCTGGACCGGGGAATGGCGCTGGCGCATCGCCGAGCACCTCGCCGCGGCCGAACCCGGCGCGGTCGCGGCGCATCTGCCCGATGAGAGCGCCGCCGCCCATGCCCGCCGAAGCGCCTATTGGGAGGAGGTGACGCGCCGGCTGGACGCCCTCGATCCCGCCGCGCTGACGCCCGACACGCGCGTCGACTATCTGGTTTATCGCCAGCAGATCGGCTCGCTGCTGGAAGACGAGCGGTTCGCGGAATGGCAGAAGCCGGTCAACGGCGACAGCGCCTTCTGGTCCGACCTGCAATACCCGGCGCGCGGATCGTTCGCGCGCGGCGAGCCCGACTACCGCGCGTACTTGTCGCAGCTGGCCGAGATGGGTCGCTACATCGACGACGAGATTGCCGCGATGCGCGCCGGCCTCGCGCGCGGCTTCGCGCCGCCGGCGGTGGTGATGACCGGGCGCGACCAGCCGGTGGCCG
>NZ_CAHJWX010000461.1 GCF_903643065.1 Sphingomonas bacterium
CGACCAGCCGCCGCGCCCATCGACGGTCGCGGTCAGCGGCGCCTTGAGCCCGGCGAGCGTCGCCACCGCGCCGCCGACCGGCGCGGCGAGCCGGAGCTTGACGTCGAGCTTGTCGTCGTCGGGGACCGCATCGAGCACCAAGTGGAGCGTGTCGCCGCCCGCGACGCCCGCCGCGCGCACCGCGCTGGCATCCACCGTCAACTGCGCGCGGCGATCGGCGATATGGGTCTGGCCGTCGATGCCGACGATGTGCGTGTCGCCGGTCACCGGCCTGGCGATGACAAGGCGGCCGACATGGAGCCGGTTCACGTCGATGTCGAGATCGGGCAGCGTCGGCGCGTTGGGGTCCACCGGCTCGGTCGAGGGCTTGAGCGCGGGCTTGCGGGCGAGCGTGACGAGATCGGTGTCGAGCGCGCGGACGTCGACATGGTTGCGGATGAACGCGAACGGCCGCCAGTCGACCGCAAGACGCGGGCTCGTCAGGAACACGCCCTTGGGGTCCGCGACGCGGACGTCGGACAGCACCATGCGGCCGTAGAGCGAGCCGTCGATCCGCCCGACCTTGATGTTGAGCCCCGACGCGGTGGTGTAGCCGCCGATCTGGTCGGCGACGAAGCGGCGGCCGGGATCGGTGTTGATCCCGAACACGACGATCAGCAGCAGCACGAGGAGCGACAGCAGCGCGATGCCGAGCCATTTGAGGATGCGCCGCCACAGCGGGCGGTGACTCACATCCGCCATCAGAAAGCCTGCCCAAGCGACAGATATAGCGCCAGTTTGCTGTCGCCCTTGCGCTTGTTCAGCGGCGTCGCGGCATCAATGCGGAAGGGACCGAAATTGGTGTAGAAGCGCCCGCCGATACCCGCGCCGAAGCGCAGGTCGGAGCCCTTGGGAAAGCTGCTCTCATAGGCGTTGCCCGCGTCGATGAAGGGCACGATGCCGAAATTGCCGAACCGATAGCGTGCCTCCACCGCGCCTTCGTTGAGCGAGCGACCGCCGACGGGATCGCCGTTGGGATCGAGCGGCCCCAGCCGCTGAAAGCCGTAGCCGCGCACCGAGCCGCCACCGCCGCCATAATAGCGGCGCGACGGCGCCAGATCGTCGCGGTCGATGCCCAGGATCGAGCCCGCGCGCAGCCGCCCGGCGAGGATCAGACTGGACGACACCGATTTATACATCGTGCCTTCCAGCATGGTGCGCACGTAAGGGCGCGCCGAGCCCTGGATCGAGCCCTCCGGGCTGACGTTGAGGCGGAGGCGATAACCCTTGGTCGGGTTGAGCAGATCGTCCGAATGATCGAACTGGAACTGCGTCGGCAGCGCGGCGATGCCATAGGTGCGCCGGACGCGCTCGCCGCGCGCGAAATCATACATGCTCTCGTTCGTGCCGGTCAGCTCGCCGCCGTAATAATAAGTGAGCCGCTTCTGCCAGATCGGCGTCGAGTCATAGCTCCAGCGCGCGGACAGCGTGAAGGTGTCGGCGCTGAACGCATCATAGCTGCTGTGGTTCGCCGCCGCCGTCGCGCTGAACGTCCGGTCGCGCTTGCCGGCGTTGGACCGGCGGAAGGTGCCGGACAGCCCCTGTTCCTGCGTGCCCGCGACCAGCGACGCGATCAGCGCGCCCTCCGGCGCGAACAGGTTGCGGTGCGTGTAGGTGCCCTCCAGCCGGAAGCCCTGGCCGGTCGAATAGCCGGCGGTGCCGCCCAGCGAGCGTGGCGGCCCCTTGGCCTGGGTGACGAGCAGGTCCACCGCCTCCGTCCCGTCCGGCCCCGTCCGGCCGGTCCGCTGCGGCTGCACGGAGAGCGACGAGAACAGGCCGGTGGCATTGAGCGCATCGCGCAGGTCGTCGGTCTTGCCGCTGTCGTAGAGCTGGCCTTCCTTGAAGCGCGGGAAGACGTTGAGGTGGTCGAGCCCGAACACCGGGTCGCCGGCGGTGACGAGGCGGCCGAACGACGCGCGCGGGCCGGTGTCGACGGGCAGCGTGTAGGCGCCGGTCGGCGTCTTGTCGTCGAGCAGGACGTCGCGGTCGCCGATCTTGAGGAACGGATAGCCTTGATGCGGGCCGACGATCTGGAGATTGGCCTCCGCGCCCTGGATGCGCGCGGCCTCGATCGGATCGCCCGCCTTGAGCGCGAAATTGGCCGTGAGCAGGTCGGTCGGAGTGACGGGGCCGCTCTGGAGCGTGACGGACGACAGGTTGTAGAGCGGGCCGGGCGTCGCGGTGACGGTGGCCTTGTAGCGCGTCGGCGTGCCGGGCGTGGGCGGCGTCGCCTCGATCGCGGACACCGCGCTGCCGTCGTAATAGCCGATCGACTTGAGCAGGCGGACGGCGAGCGCCTCGTCCTCCTTGGCGCGCGCCTGGACCTGGACGCCATTGGCCGCCTTGCCGCCGCCATTGCGCAGCGCCGACAGCGACTTCCACTGCGCGGCGAGGCCGACCTTCTCCAGGCCGTCGATCACCGTGTCGTAGCGGACCTGGGGCGGGTTCTTGTCCTGGATGTCGGCGGCGGTGGCGAGCGGGGTGGTGTCGAAGCCGGCGAGCGGGGTCAGCGGGGCGGTGAGCGCCGGGTCGGCGGCGGCGATGGGCGCCAGCGTGTCGCCGGTCGGCGCGGGGTTGGTCGTGGTGGCGG
>NZ_CAHJWX010000462.1 GCF_903643065.1 Sphingomonas bacterium
CGGCCGGCGCAGCAGCAGCGCGGCGGTGCCCGTGCGTTCGGCGGCGAGCTGGAGCCGGCGCGATTGCGCGGTCTCGACGCGCCGTGCCTCGCCCACTACTGCCGCCAGCCCGCCATGGCGCAGCCCATCCTCCATCAGCGCGAGCAGTTCGGCGTCGTCGCGCGCCTCGGCATAGAGCACGCGCTCGGGATGCAGCCCCGCCTGGTACAGGCCCGGCGCGAACAGGTCGCGCGAGCGCACCACCCACAGCACGGGGCCGCGCGCCCGCGCGACGATCCCGGCGGCGAACAGGATCGCCGCCGCGTCGTCGCCCCAGCCGGCGCCCACCGACGCCAGCTCGTGCAGCGCATCCAGCCGCAACCCGCCATCGGCCAGCCGCGCGTCGAGCATGTCGATCCCGAACGGCAGCAGCGGATGCGTCCGCCCCTCGCCCTCGATCGCGCGCAGGCTGGCCCGGAGATCGGCGATGGTGGGCGTGACAACAGACACAGCGACTCGGAAACTCCAGAGTTCTGTATCTGTTCCTGTTCTGTACCAGTGGTCAAGCGCTACCAGCGCGAGGCGATGCCGATCCTGAGCGATCGAGGTCGCGCCGGCGTGCGCTGGTCGCGCGCCGCCAGGCCGAACGGATTGCCGAACGCGAACCGATCGGGCGCCGCGTTCAACAGGTTGTCGAGATCGAGCGTCATGCCGACGCGCCCGCGCTGCACGCCCGCGCCCGCGCCGAACAGCGCATAGCCGCCCTGGCGCACGTCGAGCAGGTCGCCCGTGCCCAGCACCGAGCGCCCGACCACCGTCACGTTCGCGCCCACGTGCGGCGCGAGCGCGCCGCCCCAGCGATAGCCGAGGTCGGCATGGCCGCCCACCGGCGGCGTGTCCGGCAGGCGGCGGTTGTCGGGGCGCGACTGGTCCGCGATCGGGCCGGTGACATGGTTGTCGGTGTACAGCGCCGAGCCCGACAGGGTCAGCCCCCGCCACGGCGCCCAGTCCAGCGACGCCTCCAGCGCGGTGACCTCCGCGTTGCCGAGATTGATGGTGAAAGGCTGGCCCCGCCGGCTGAACAGGTCCGCCTGGATGTTCGCCCAATGCGCCCGCGACGCGCTGAACGTCAGGCCGAGCGCATGCGGCGAGCGCGGCAGGCGGCGCAGGCCGATCTCGTTCACCGAGATCGTGTCGGGATCGTAATTGGCGACGCGTCCGACGCCGCGCGCCACCGCGAGGCCGCCGGTGCGAAAACCGGTCTGGTGCCGGGCGAACAACGCCAGATCGGTCGACAGGCGCAGCGATGCCGCCATCGTCGGATCGAGCCGCAGCGTCCGCTGACCCTTCACGTACGGCATCGCGCGCTGGATCTGCGACGGCTCGCTGTCGACCCGCGCGATCGTGTAACGGCCGCCCAGAGTGATCGACAGGCGTGTCCAGAAGGTCTGCGTCGCCTCGCCGAACGCCGACGCCGCGCGCGTGAGATTGCGCACGCCAGTGACGTCGCGCTCCATGCCGAGCACGCCGGCCGAACGTTCCAGCACCGAGCGGTCGCTGACCAGCGTCACGCCAACCAGCCATGATCGTCCGCCCGGCAGCACGCGCGACAGCCGCATCTCGTGGCTGGCGAGCAGCTTCTCCGTATCCGCGCGCGAGGTCGACACGGGCCTCACGCCGGGCGGCGTCATGTCGAACAGCTCGGACGTGTCAAACGCGGCGAGCCCGGTGGCCGAGGTGAGTTCCAGCCCCGATGGCCATTGCTTGTTGATCACCAGCCGACCGAAGCGGAACGCGCCGGTGAAGGGCTGCGCGAGCGGATCGCGCCGGGCGAGCGTTCCCTCGCCCGCCAGCGCGTATTGCCCGTCACGCGAGTGGATCCACTGCAGCGCGCCGCTCGCGTCGACCCGCCAGCCGTCCCCCGGCAGCAGCCGGCCGGCGAGCCGTCCACCGGCGATGTCGGTGCGGTTGACGTTGCTCGCGCCGCGCGCGGTATCGTCGATATATCCGCCGTCGCGCACGAGGTAGCCGACGCCGCGCAGGCCCAGCCGGCCGGCGACGACCGGCAGGTTGATCGTGGTCGCCAGATCGCCGCCCGGCGCGCCGCCCGTCAGGGCGGTAGCGCCCGCCTGAACGGCGGCGCCGGCGGTGACGAGATCGGGGGCGTTGGAGGTGAGCCGCACCACGCCGCCGATCGAGCCTGCGCCATACAGCGTGCCCTGCGGCCCTTCCATCACCTCCTCCGCGGCCATGTCGTACAGCCGCAGCCCCGGATCGGGGCCGGACGCGCTCAGTTGCACGTCGTCGAGATAGACGCTGACGGTGGACAGCGTGGTGCCGTTAAAGCTCGAATCGGCGATGCCGCGGATGAACAGCTTGTCGCGCCCGGGGCCGAGCGCGGTGGTCTGCAGCACGGGCAGCAGGCGGGCGAGGTCGCTGGGCGCCGGCGCGCTGCCATCGGGCAGCAGCGGCGAGCCGGTGCGCCGGGTGATCGTGCCGGGATAGCGGATCAGCGGCACCGGTTGCTTGCTGGCCGTGACGACCACCTCCGCCGGCGGCGGCATGGCGGGGGAGGATGGCGCCGGCCGGAGCGTCGGCCGCGCGATCCGGGGTGGGAAAGGCGGCGGCGCGGCGACGATCCGGAAGCCG
>NZ_CAHJWX010000463.1 GCF_903643065.1 Sphingomonas bacterium
CGCGCGTCGCCGGGCCCATGAACGCGGCGAAGGCGCGCGCGGGCGCGGTGCCGCCGTGCAGCCCGGGGATCGGCCGGGCATCGTCGCGCCCGAACCACACGCCGGTGGTCAGCCCCGAGGAGAAGCCCAGGAACCAGCCGTCCTTCTGCGAGGTGGTCGTCCCCGTCTTGCCCGCCACCGGACGGCCGATCTGCGCCGCGCGACCGGTGCCGGTGTTGACGGCGGTCTGGAGCAGGTCGATCATCTCCTGCGCCACATAGGGGGCGACCAGCACATGGCTGCGGTCCACCTGGTGGGTGTAGATGACCTGCCCGTCGGTCTCGACGCGGGTGATGCCATAAGGCGTGACCGCGACGCCGTTCTGCCCGACCGATGCAAAGGCCCGCGTCATCTCCAGCAGACGGACGTCGGACGTGCCCAGCACCATTGAGGGATGCGTGTTGATGGGGGTGGAGATGCCGAAGCGCCGTGCCATGTCCGCGACGGTGGCAAAGCCCACCTCCTGGCCCAGCTTTGCCGCGACGGTGTTGATCGAATAGGCGAACGCGGTGCGCAACGTCACCTGGCCCGAGAAACGGCGTGAGTCGTTGCGTGGGCTCCAGCCGTCGATCGTCACCGGCTCGTCGGCCGAGACGTCGTCGGGCTTGTGGCCGGCCTCCAGCGCGGCGAGATAGACGAACAGCTTGAACGACGAGCCGGGCTGGCGCACCGCCTGCGTCGCGCGATCGTAGATCGAGGACACGTAATCCTTGCCGCCGACCAGCGCGCGCACCGCGCCGTCGCGGTCGAGGCTGACCAGCGCGCCCTGTGCCCCCGCCGGCGCGTTGTGCTGGACGGCAGTGTCCGCCGCCTGCTGCATCGACAGGTCGAGCGTGGTGTAGACGTCCAGCGGCGCGGTCTGCTCGTCGATCAGCGTGTCGAGTTGCGGCAGCGCCCAGTCGGTGAAGTAGCGCACCGAGTTCTGCTTGGGCGGCGGCTCCAGCGCCAGTCCTTTCGGATCGGCGGCGGCGGCCTCGCCGGCCGTGATCGCGCCCGCCGACACCATGGTCTGGAGCACGACGCCCGCGCGGCCAACGGCGGCGTCGGCATCGGCGGTGGGGGAGTAGTTGGACGGCGCCTTGACCAGCCCGGCAATCACCGCCGCCTCGGCAAGGCTCAGCCGGTCCGCGCCATGACCGAAGAAGCGGCGGCTGGCGGCGTCGATGCCATAGGCGCCACCCCCGTAATAGACTTTGTTGAGGTAGAGTTCGAGGATCTGGTCCTTGGTGAACTTGCGCTCCAGCGCCAGCGCCAGGATCCATTCGCGGAACTTGCGGCCGAACTTCTTCTGGTTGTTGAGGAAGACGTTGCGCGCGAGCTGCTGCGTGATGGTGGAGCCGCCCTGTATCCACCGGCCGCGCTGGACGCGCACTTCCGCCGCGCGCGCGAGGCCAATCGGGTCGACGCCGAGGTGTGAGCGGAAGCGGCGGTCCTCGACCGACACGGTCGCGTCGCGCATCACCGCCGGGATCTGGCCATAGCTCAGCCATTTGCCATAGCTGGGCCCGAGCGAGACGATCACGGTGCCGTCGGCGGCATGGACGCGGATCATCTGGCCGTTGGGCGAGGATTTGAGCTGGTCGAACGAGGGCAGCTGCGCGCGCGCGAGGTACACCGCGACGATCAGCGCGCCGACCGCGAGCACGAGGACGCCCAGCCCGAGCTGGAACGCCAGGCGCAGGCGCCGCCGCCAGGGAGACGCGGGCCGGCGGCGAGAACGGGCAGGGGCGCGGGCCATCCGGTTCGCCGACTACGCGGATCGCGCGACGGCGACAAGCGCCAGCCCCGGCCGCTCAGAACCGGACGGTGAGCGACAAGTCGCGGTGGCCGGTGGCGTTGAGGATCGCGCGGATGTCGGCGAACACGGCCGACGCCGCCTGCTTGCGCGCCAGCTCGACCAGATAGGCCTGTTGCGCCTCCCGCGTCAGCTGGACGGCGGCCATCGCGCGGGTCTTCGCCTCCAGCCGCCGGTCGGCGGAGGTGATGTGCGACCAGACCCCGTCGTTGAAGAAGCGCAGATGCGCGATGTCGGCGTTGGGCCGCTCGATGCCGAGCGGCGGGAGGCGGACGGTGAGCCGACCATCGGCGAGCATCAGCGCGCGCGCATCCAGCGCGCCCATGTCGACGTAGTAATCGACATAGCCGGGCGTGATCAGCGTCTGCAACGACTTGATGGCGCAGAGCAGCCGGCACTCGGTCGCGTCGGTGACCGCGACCAGCGCCGCCTGGAACACGACGAGGCGGTCGAGCGGGCGCAGGCCGGTCACCACCTCCTCCACCGCGTCGGTGGTGATGGCGGTAGTCGGGCCGGTGATCGCGGTGACGTGGCGCCAGTCGCCACGCGTCCACCACGCGACGCCGCCGGCCATGACGAGCAGGCCGGCCACGAAGGTCGCCAACAGGCGCGTCACCGGCTCATCAGCGGGGAACGAGGGTTCATCCCCGCCGATGTCCTGCGCTGGTCGGCCGGCGTCAAGCCGTCACCCGCCGATCCGCGTCGCGCGGGCGAGCGCGCGGAGCAGCGCCGGTCGGGCGAGCGGCAGCAGTAGCGCGGCGTGCCGGCTCTCCGCGACGGACCGGACCCAGCC
>NZ_CAHJWX010000464.1 GCF_903643065.1 Sphingomonas bacterium
GGCCGGCTCGGGCCGGCCACGGCGAGCGGCGATGTCGTCGTTACCGCGCGCCGGCGCAGCGAGACCGTGCAGAAGGTGCCGATCGCGATCTCCGTCATCGGCGGCACCGCGCTGGCGGAAACGGGGACCTATAACGTCAATCGGCTGACGCAGCTGCAGCCGACCCTGCAATTCTATTCCACCAATCCGCGCAATTCGGCCGCCAATATCCGTGGCCTCGGCGCGCCGTTCGGGCTCACCAACGACGGCATCGAACAGGGCGTCGGCATCTATGTCGACCAGGTCTATTACGCCCGCATCGCGTCGGCGACGTTCGACTTTACCGATACCGACCGGATCGAGGTGCTGCGCGGGCCGCAGGGGACGCTGTACGGCAAGAACACCACCGCCGGCGCGATCAACGTCTATACGCGCGCGCCGTCGTTCACGCCCGAGGCGCGCGTCGAGCTGACGGGGGGCAATTACGACTTCTTCCAGGGCAAGGCGTCCGTCTCCGGGCCGCTGGTCGACGACCAGCTCGCGATCCGCCTGTCCACCTCCGTCACCACGCGGCGCGGCACGATCTACAACACGCGGCTCGACCAGCATCAGAACAGCCAGGACAATGCAAGCTTCCGGGGCCAGCTGCTCTGGCACGCGACGCCGACGCTCGATCTGACGCTGTACGGGGACTATAACCATCAGAACCCGAACTGCTGCGTCCAATATTACGTGCGTACCGGCGCGACGCAGCGGCCGCTGTCGCGCCAATACGCCGCGCTGGCGGCGGCGTTCGGCTATCAGGTGCCCTCCACGAACCCGTTCGACCGCGTGACCGACCTCGACACGGTGCCGCTCGCCAAACAGGCGATCGGCGGCACGTCGCTGCTCGCCACCCTCGATCTGGGCGGCGCGACGCTGACCTCCGTCACGGCATGGCGCTTCTGGGACTGGGTGCCGAACAGCGACCGCGACTATATCGGGCTGCCGGTCACCACCGTGTCGGCCAACCGCTCGCAGCAGCGCCAGGTCACGCAGGAGGTGCGCATCGCGTCGAACGGCGACCGCAAGATCGACTATCTCGCCGGGCTGTTCTATTTCTATCAGACGGTGAACGTGGAGGGGCTGCAGGTGCAGGGCGCCGCCGCCAGCCGCTATACGCTCAACCCGACCTCGGCGGACGCGAACATCCCGGCGGTGCTGAACGGGCTCACCCAGACCGTGACGAGCCATCTGGGCAACACCAGCGCCGCCGCATTCGGCAAGCTGACCTGGCACCTGACCGACGCGATCTCGATCGCGCCGGGGCTGCGCGTCAATTATGACGAGAAGAACGCGAACTACGCCGCGGTGATCACCACCGGCGCGGGCGCGGTGCTGTCGTGCACGCCGGCGCCGACCGCCGCGATCCCGCGCGACCAATGCGCGACGCTGGCTCCGCAGCGCTACGACCCGCGGCTCAAGAAGTGGAATCTGTCGGGCGACGTCACCGCCGCCTGGGCGATCACGCCCGACGTCAACGCGTATGCGACCTATGCGCGCAGCTACAAGTCGGCGGGCGTCAACCTGTCCGGCCTGCCGCTGGACGCCGCCAACAACCCGATCCTGGCGGCGCAGACGGTCAAGCCCGAGAAGGTCAACCATTACGAGCTGGGGCTGAAGACACAGTTCGCCCAGCGACGCGCGACGGTGAACCTGGCGGCGTTCTGGACGGACATCTTCGATTACCAGGCGACGGTGAACAACAGCCAATATGCGGTGCTGCGCGGCTATCTCGCCAATGCCGGGCTGGTGCGCTCGCGCGGCCTGGAGGCGGACAGCGCGTTCCGCCCGACCACGCGGCTGAGCCTGTACGCCAGCGGTGCCTATACCGATGCGAAATACGTCCGTTTCGTCGACGCGCCCTGCCCGCCGGAGCTGTCGGGCGGCACCACCGTCGCCGCCGGCCAGACGCCGGGGGCGGCGGGCGTGCCGGGCGGGCTCAGCCCGGCCAATTGCAACATCTCCGGCCAGGTGCTGCCGGGCGTGTCGAAATGGGCGGCGTCCTATGGGGCGGAGTACGACCTGCCCGCGCGGATCGCGGGCACCGACGGGCAGCTCTACCTCGGCTATGACGGCAGCTACCGCTCGCGCTTCTCGTCCAACCCGTCGCCCTCGGCCTATACCTATGTACGGGGCTATGCGCTGAGCAACTTCCGGCTCGGCTACAAGACGGGCCGGAGCCTCAACGTCTTCGCCTGGGTGAGGAACGCGTTCGACCGCAACTATTTCGAGGTGCTGGCGACGCAGTCGGGGAGCACGGGGCTGATCGTGGGCCAGCCCGGTGACCCGCGTACCTATGGCGGCACGCTGAGCAAGGCGTTCTGAGGACAATATTTGCCCCTCCCCCGGAGGGGAGGGGCTTTGTCGTCAGATCACCCAGTCCGGTGCCATCGCGTCGTCCGGCAGCAGCTCCTCGCCCGGCGGTAGCAGCCCGCCTTCGGGGCCGAAGGCGAGCACCGCGTCGACGCCGCCACCGCTGAGCAGCCGCGCCACGGCGGCGGCGAGCGGCAGATGCGGCGAGTCGGGGGTGAGCGCGGCGCAGACCAGCATCGAGGTCGTCACGTGGCCGAGATCGAGGTGCTGGCGCGCGGCGAACGAGAGGACG
>NZ_CAHJWX010000465.1 GCF_903643065.1 Sphingomonas bacterium
GGGCGAGGTGCCCGTCGGGGCGGCGGTCGTGTGCGACGGCGCGGTGATCGCGGTCGCGGCCAACGCGCCCCGCACGTCGCGCGATCCGACCGCCCATGCCGAGGTTCGCGCGATCCGGTCGGCGGCGAAGCGGCTGGGCCGGGAACGCCTGGACGGCTGCGACCTGTACGTTACGCTGGAACCCTGCGCCATGTGCGCCGGCGCGATCGCCCATGCGCGGGTCGCGCGGCTGTATTACGGCGCGGCGGATCCCAAGGGCGGCGCGGTGGAGCACGGGCCGCGGTTCTTCGGCCAGCCGACCTGCCACCATCGGCCCGAGGTCTATGCCGGGATCGGCGAGGGCGAGGCGGCGGCGCTGCTGCGGGCGTTCTTCGCCGACCGGCGATAGTCCGCGCCGCGCTATCGCGCCGCCAGCATCCGCTCCGCCGTGCGCAGTCCCAGCGCCATGATCGTCAGCGCAGGATTGGCTGCGAGCGAGCTTGGGAACACCGAATTGTCGCAGATCCACAGGTTCGGCACGTCGAAGCTGCGCCCGTCGGCGTCGACCACCGCGGTGTCGCGGTCCGTTCCCATCCGGCAGGTGCCGATCGTATGCGCCGACCGCTGCACCTGGAACAGGTCGCGCGCGCCGGCGGCTTCCCAGATCGCGGTCAACGTGGCGACGGCATGTGCATCGATCGCGCGCTCGTTCGCGCCATAGGAAAAGTCGATCCGCGCCTTGGGGATGCCGAGCGCGTCGGTCTCGTCCGCCAGCACCAGCCGGTTCGCCTCGCCAGGCAGGCATTCGCCGTTGATGCCGATCCCCGCCATGTGAAGATAGCCGTCGATCCTGTCCACCAGCGCGCGGCCCCACAGGCCGGCGCCGCGCACCAGCCCCGCGGCCCAGGTGGCGGGCTGCACGCCCAGGCTCTGGACGAGATAGCCGCCCGCGAAGCCATCGCCGTCCGGCCGCACGAAATCCTCGGTGATGAGCGACGACGGATAGCCGCGGTTCATCCGCATCTCCGCGTCGAACCGGCCCCAGACCTGGGTCGCGACATGCGCCATGAAGTTCCGGCCGATCTGGCCGCTTCCGTTGGCCATGCCCCAGTGGAGCAGCATCCGCGGCGTCTCTATCCCGCCGGCCGCCATCACCAGCGCGGCGCACCGCTGGCGTCGGTCGACGCCGTCCTGGCGATAGACGACGGCGGTGATCCGTCCGGCCTGGTCGCGCTCGACGGCGTGGACGTGGGCGCCCGACCGCACCTCCGCGCCCGCCGCCACCGCCCAGGGGAGGTATGTCGTGTCCATGCTCGTCTTGGCGGCGTTGCGGCAGCCCTGGTGGCAGGCGCCGCAGTTGACGCACGCCTGGCGAAGCGCGCCGCCCTCCTGCGCCCAGTCGCGCGACACCAGGGCGGCGGGCGCGTCGGTGGCGACGATGCCAAGGCCGGCGCAGCCGCGGGCCATCGCGTCCGCCGGCGCGTTTCGCGCCACCGGCGGCAGCGGATAGCGTCGGTCCGGGTCCCACGGATAAGGGGAGGGACCCGAGACGCCGATGAACCGCTCCACCCTCCCGATGTAGTCGACCAGTTCGGCATGGGGGATCGGCCAGTCCTCGCCCGCGCCGGTCAGCGACTTCAGGCGCAGGTCGCGCGGGTCGGGACGCGGGCAGAAGGCCCCCCAGTGCAGCGTCGAGCCGCCGACGCCCGTGCCCGAGTTGTTGCCGCCGAACGCGGTCGGCGTGTCGCCGCCGCTCAGCCGTTCGTCCATCCAGTAGATGCCGGACGCGCCCGTCTCGTCGGGGGTGTGCTCTTCGGGCTCCCAGGCGCGGCCCGCTTCCAGCGCCACGACCCTCAACCCCGCGCGCGCCAGCCGGGCGAGCAGCGGCGCCCCGCCCGCGCCGGTGCCGATCACCACCGCGTCGACCGCGTCGTCGGCTGCGAAACGGCTCATCGCACCGCCTCCGGTTCCCAGGCCTCGCGATCGTCGGCGCCGGTCCGCTGATAACCCTGGAGTCGCAGGCCGTCGCCGCCGTTCGCCGCGCCGTCATAGCCGATCCGCGCGGCCGTGGCGGGATGCGCCACCCACAGCCGTACCGCGTCCGCGCATACGTCCTCGAACCAGTGCGCGGCCTGCGCGCCGGACAGGCCCTCGCCCGCAATTTCTCCCGCCGCCAGCGCACGGAGCAGTGCGTCCTGCGCGTCCCCGTCGCGGTCGCCGAAGCCTGCGCCGGCGAGGGCCGCGAGCCCGGCGCGATAGGCCGTTACGTCCCCCGGCAGGTCGGCGAAGCGCCAGCCGTCGCCCTCGCCGGCGGCGAGCTGCCGATCGATGCGCGCGGCGAGGTCCAGTCCCGGCTGGCCGTGCGGCACCACCCGCGCCACCACCGCGCGCAGCAGCACGAGTTCGGGCGCGGTCAGCGTCGCGGGCTCGGCGTGCGGATCGTCTGGCACCGCGCGTTCCGCCAGCAGCCAGCGGGTGCGCGCGCTCACCCGGTCCGACGCGAGCAATGCGGCGAAGGCGGAGGTGGGGACCGGCGCGCTCCGTGCGGCGAGGTCGAGGATCAGCGCCGCCACCTCTGCCGGGCGTTCGAGCGGCAGCAGATGTCCGGCGCCCGCCAGCACCTCGATCCGCGGCGCGCGCC
>NZ_CAHJWX010000466.1 GCF_903643065.1 Sphingomonas bacterium
GGCGACGATCGCGGCGGGGTGAGGGTGGGCGGCTGGTAGGGCCCACCCACACTTAGGCGAGGATACGATCGACCGATTGCAGCCGTCCGCTAAGTGCGCCAGTTTTCCGCTTCTCCAGCTTCAAACAGACGTTCGGTTTATCGACGGAGAACGCCGGACGACGCTTACTCGACAACACGCTGCCGTGTGGACCATGTTGCGGACAGCAAGGAGCATGTAGATGGGCGACGTGGTGATCGTGGCGTATCGACCGAAGCCGGGCAAGGAGGATCAGCTACTGGCGCTCACCCGTGACCATGTGCCCGAGCTGCGCCGATTTGGCCTCGCTACCGATCGCGCGCCGATCGGGATGCGCTCCAAACAAGGCGTCATCATCGAGATTTTCGAGTGGCAGGACGGCGCGATCGAGGCCGCTCACACGCATCCAGAAGTGCTTGCGATGTGGGAACGCTACGGCGCTGTTTGTGACTACGTGCCGCTGCATGAGCTGCCAGAAGCCCGAGACATGTTTGCGCAGTTCGAGCCAATCGAGCTTAGCTGAGGACGGACGCAATACCTTTCGCCATCCACCAAAGAGGTGTTGGGTCAGCTAAGGTGCATCAGGTCCGGCCAGCCATAGGCGATCTCGTGAAAGTTCGCATCGGCTTCCACGACTTCCTTGTCGGCGGTGATCGCGCCGCCCAGCGACTCGTAGAAGCGTCGCGCTCCGACATTCTCCCTCAACACCCAGAGGCTTGCGCCCGGCAGCGGTCGCGCCAGGAGGTCGCGTGCCATCAGGCTCATCAGCGCGCGACCCACGCCAGCGCCCTGGTGTGAGCGGAGGACATAGATTGCGCCGATCTCGCCGGCGAAGCCACGCTCGCGCATCGCATCGTCACGCTGGCCGCCACACGCGCCGAAGCCAACGATCTCGCCGGTGCTTTCCGCAACGTACACCCGTGTTCCATTCGAGCAGGCGGGGGCGTCGAGCGCCATGGCCCACATCGCGGCCCGGCTTTCGGCCGACAAACCGTCGAGCAACTCTTGCGGGAACAGCCCGGCATAGGTGTCACGCCATGATGCGACGTGCACCGCGCCGATCGCTGACGCATCGTCTGCCGTCGCCAAACGGTAATCGACCATGGGCATCCGCGCCTCCCTCGCGAGCCGTACCAGCATGACATCGGCGGAAGGACCGAACAAGGCGGGCTTGCCTGAATGCCGGCCCAAGGCCAGCACGACGGCAGGCCGCCCCCCGCCCACGGTGGCGCCGCGTTCGCGCCCCTGCTAACCCGCATCCATGCCTGCTTCCGCCGCCGCGTCAGCCCGGGAGATCCTCACCCGCCTTCATGACGTGATGGCCGGGCGCACGCCGGCGCAGGCGAAGCTGAATCAGGTGGTGCAGATCATCGGCGAGGCGATCGACAGCGAGGTGTGCTCGATCTACCTGCTGCGCGACGGCGTCCTGGAGCTGTTCGCGACGCGCGGGCTGGACCAGGCGGCGGTGCACGTGACGACGCTGGCGCCAGGCGAGGGGCTGGTCGGGCAGATCGCCGCGCAGATGGAGGTGCTCAACCTCGACGAGGCGGCGAGCCATCCCGACTTCGCCTATCGACCCGAGACCGGCGAGGAGCGGTTCCATTCCTTCGCCGGGGTGCCGATCATCCGCCGCGAGCGCGCGGTGGGCGTGCTGGGCGTCCAGCATACCGAGCCGCGCCGCTATGCCGATGTCGAGATCGAGGCGCTGCAGACCGTCGCGATGGTGCTGTCCGAGCTGATCGCCAATGCCGGGCTGATCGATCAGGGCGCGCCCGGCGCCCGGCCGCAGGCGACCGCGCCGGTGCGCGTGACGGGACAGAAGCTGGTCGACGGCATGGGCGCGGGCCATGCCGTGTTCCATCAGCCGCGCATCGTCATCGAGCACACGGTCGCCGAGGACACCGAAGCCGAGCGCCACCGCGTCTATGCCGCGTTCGACAAGATGCGCGAGCAGATCGATCGGATGGCGGCGCAGGCCGAGTTCGGTGGCGCCGGCGAGCATGAGGAGGTGCTCGCGACCTACCGGATGTTCGCCTATGACGAGGGCTGGAGCCGGCGGATCAACGAGGCGATCGACAGCGGGCTGACGGCGGAGGCGGCGATCGAGCGGGTGCAGCAGCGCACGCGCCAGCGGATGCGCCAGATCGACGATCCGCTGCTCGCCGAGCGCATGCACGACCTGGAGGACCTGTCCAACCGGCTGCTGCGCATCGTGTCGGGGCAGATGGGGACGGCGGCGCAGCTGGGCCTGCGACAGGACACGATCCTGCTCGCGCGCAACCTGGGCCCGGCCGAGCTGCTGGAATATGACAAGCGCCGCCTGAAGGGCGTGGTGCTGGAGGAAGGCTCGCTCACCGCGCACGTCACCATCGTCGCGCGCGCGATGGGGGTGCCCGTGCTCGGCCGCGCGCGCGACCTGCGCCGCCAGGTGGGCGAGGGCGACCTGATCCTGCTCGACGTCGGCGAGGGGTCCGCGCTGGCGCGGCCGACGGCGGCGATGGAGGAGGCCTTCGCGGCCAAGGCGGAAACGCGCCAGCGCCGCCGCGCGGTGTATGCGGCGCTCAAGGACGCGGTGCCGGTGA
>NZ_CAHJWX010000467.1 GCF_903643065.1 Sphingomonas bacterium
GTGGTGGCGAGCGTGACGGCCGTCGCGTCCCGCAGGAATGTCCGTCGCTGCATGCGTCCTCCGATCGAGGCGCACGATAGGTCCGCCGCGCGACCGCCGCCAGCGGCCAAGTCAGCTCGCCGCGCGCTGTCCGGCCGCGTCGTCGCGCCGGGCGTGCGCGCGGAACAGCCGCGACCGGTAGCGCACGCGTTGCCAGAACGTCGCGTCGGCCAGCCGCCAGCCCTCGATCGATCGCGTCACCAGCGCGTCGATGATCGCCTCGGCCGCCGCCGCGTCGCCGCGCGCCAGTTCGCGCGCGTAGGGGATGGGATCGTGGCCGTGCATGGTCGGATCCGTCCATCCCCGGTTCGGCTGCAAGCGCATCGATATCCCCTCGCTAGGTGAGCTTCACGCGGAAGCGGAGCCGGAAGGCGGTGCCGGCCACTTGCGTGCCGGTCAGCCGCACCCGGATGGCCTTGACCCGGGCGTCATACCCGTTCGCGTCCGGCGTGGGCACGTACGTCCAGGTGACGCCGTCGCTGGAGAAGTCGACGCCATCGGCCATGCTGGCGAGGCTGGCGAAGCTGTAGCCGACCCCGCTCGCGAGCAGCCCGGTGCCGAGCAGGCTGCCGTCGGCGAACTCGACCGGGCCGCTGCCCGCCGCGCCATAGTCGGCGACCCGCAGGCTGGTGTTGGCGGGGACGGCGTCGACGATCGTCACCGCCGCCACCACCTTGATCGGGAGGACGCCGTTCAGAAGCGGGTCCGTGACGGTGATCGCATAGTCGACGGTGGCGCCGGGCAGCGCCTTGGGGTTGAGCGCGTTGACGTTGTCGGCGACGACGCTGCTCGTCTTGGTGATCGACAGGTCGGCGGCGGCGGCGGGTGACGCCGCCAGCGCCAGCGCCAGCGCCAGCATCGCGCGGCGGGCGGATCTCGTCATCGGCGATGTCCCGCAAAGGCGCCCAGCGAGCGCTGGTCGAGCTTGAGGCGCAAGGTGAGGTACGGGCCGGCGCGCGTGTAGCGGTCGGCGGCGGCGTCGCGGTCACGATAGCCCGCGATGTTGTAGCCGGCGGTCAGCCACAGGTTGCGCCCCGGCGACACGCCCGCCGACGGCCCGCCGCTCCACGACCAGGCGTGGTCCGTCCAGGCATGCTGGATCGAGACCTGCACGCCCAGGTCGACCCGGTGGCCCAGGTCGCGGCGCAGCTCGAACCCGGTCACGTCGATGAAGCCCTGATAGCGGTCGTCGGTCAGCTTGCCCGCGATGTGCTTGGCGCCGTAATAGAGCGTCGCTTCCAGCCCATGGCCCGAGCCCTCGGGGCCGGTGCGATAGTCGAGCGCCAGGTTGTTGACGACGCGCGTCGTCAGCTGCGCCACGCCCGTCGCCAGCGTCGCGTCGAGCACGTCGGCGCCGGCGACGCCCGCGTCCGCGCGCTCGTGGCGCCATTCCAGACGTTCGAGCAGCGACCAGCGGCTGTCGAGCGGGCGCAGCGCCAGCGCCAGGTCGGCGGCGAACGACCGGCTGGTGGCGCCGCCGGCCGCGCGGGTCTGGTACAGGCGCAGGCTCGATGCCAGCGTCTCGCCTTCGCCCAGCGTGCGCAGGAGATTGCTGGTCACGCCGAAGCGGTCGGCGGCGGTGGCGTCGCGATATTCGACCCGGCCGTTCCACGACCAGCGTGCCTGCCGCCAGGCGGCGCCGAGCGTGACGGCGGCATAGTCGCCGTCGCGCTGGTCCTGCCCCAGGAAGCCGCCCGACGCGGCGGGCTGGAACGCGTTGACCATCGCCTGGGTGGGGACGTGGCCGCGGATCGTGTCGCTGGCGTCCAGCGTCGCGTCGAGCGTCCAGTGCTGCCCCAGCGGCAGCGATTGGGCGAGGCCGTATTGCGCGAAGGTGCGCTGGCCGTTCTCGCCTATCGCCTGCTGGTTCAGCGTGCTGGACAGCTTGGCGCCGGTCCAGGGCGCCAGGTCGAAGCCGAGCTGCGCGGTGTTCGTGGTGAAATCCTGCCCGTCGGCGATCTCGTAGCCGCCGAGCAGCCGGATGCCCGGCGTGACTCGATAGGCGGCGGTGAGGCGCTGGCGGGCGGGAAAGTCGACGCTCGACTTGGCGCCACCGGGCGCCAGCTGCGCCTCCGCGCCCAGATCGAGCCGCCCGTCCAGCAGCGTCCGCGTCGCGCCCAGCGTCAGCAGCCGCGAATCGCGGTCGCGCCCGTCGAGCCCCTGATCGTCGGCGAGCTGGCCGCCGACATAGAGCGTGCCCGTCGCGCGGCGATATTCAAGCCGCGCCTCGCCCGCGACGCGCGTGCCGGGGCCGTCGAGCTGTTCCTGGCGCCAGGCGGTGGTGGCGAGGCTGAGCCGGTCGGTGATCCGCAGCTTGGCGTCGATGCCGAGCTTGCGCGTGCCCGCCTCCACAAAATTCTGCTGGCCGACGCCGAAGCGCACATCCTGCTGGCGCGCATAGCCGATCACGTCGACGGCGGCGCCGTGATGCTCGATCTCGGCCAGATAGGCGCGGCCGTGGCCCAGCCCGTCATGCCCGCCCGTCGCCGCCTCGGCGCGGACCTCCGTGCGGGTGCCGACGCGCAGCTTCAGGTCGGCGCCGGCGACGGTGGCGTGCG
>NZ_CAHJWX010000468.1 GCF_903643065.1 Sphingomonas bacterium
GCGGTCGCGCCCGGGGTGGAGGGCGTCGTCGGCGCGGTGTTCGGCTGGCTGCTGCTCGCACTCGCCGCGCTCGATCTCGCCGCTTGGTGGCTCCCCGATCGCCTCGTCGCCCCGCTCGCGTTCGCCGGCGTCGCGGGCGGCCTTGCCGGGTTCGATCCGCCGCTCGCCGATCGACTGATCGGCGGCGCAGGCGGGTTCGTGCTGCTCTGGCTGGTCGCCAATGGCTACCGTCGCCTGCGCGGGCGCGTCGGGCTGGGCGGCGGCGATCCCAAGCTGTTCGGCGCGATCGGCCTGTGGCTCGGCTGGCGACCGCTGCCCGCCGTGCTGCTGGTCGCCGCGCTGACCGGGCTCGGCACCGTCGGGTTTCGTTGGTGGCGGGGCGAGGCGGTGACGCGCGCCGACGCGCTGCCGCTGGGCGCGCTGCTCGCGGTCGCCGCTTTTCCGGCGTGGCTGCTCATGATAGCCTTGCGGCCGTGATCCTGCCGCTGCTCCCCGCCGGTCTCGGCGCACTCGGGCCCCAGCCGTTGCCCAAGGGCGGTTGCGCGGCCTATCTGTGGAGCGTGCCGGAGCCGCGCGCGCTGATCGCCACCGCCGCGCCCGCGTCGCTCCGGCTGCGCCTCGATGACAAGCTGGTCGACTTGCCCAGCGCCGACGCGAGCGGCGCGATCGTGCGCGGCTTCGCGCGGACGACGCGCTACGTCGCCGGCCCGGTCGTCGCCACCGTGACGATGACGGTGATCGAACGCGCCGACATCGCTGGCGGCGCGCTCGTCGCCGACGCGACGCTGACGGTGGAGCGGGCGGGCGGCGACGCCGTGGTGGTGCCGGTGGGCGGGCTGGTCGGATGCGGATGATGGGTGACGTGCTGGCGGCGCAGCGCGCGGCGTTCACCGCCGAGCTGCCCGTCTCGCTCGCCATCCGTGCCGACCGGCTGAAGCGGGCGAAGGCGATGATCCAGACCCATGCCGGCCGGTTCTGCGACGCGCTCTGCGACGATTTCGGCCACCGCAGCCGCGACCAATCGATGCTCACCGACATCGCCGGCTCGATCGCGCCGATCGACCACGCGCTCAGGCACATGGCACGCTGGGCCAGGCCGGAGCGGCGCGCCGTCCCGTTCCCGCTCGGCCTGCTCGGCGCCCGCGCGCGGGTGGAGTTCCAGCCCAAGGGCGTCGTCGGCGTGATCGCGCCGTGGAACTTCCCGGTCAACCTCGTCATGGGGCCGGTCGCCGGCGCGTTCGCGGCGGGAAACCGGGTGATGGTCAAGACCAGCGAGTTCACGCCCGCGGTCGCGGCGCTGTTCGAGGAAGTCGCGCCAAGCTATTACGATCAGGACGAACTCGCTTTCGTCTCCGGCGGGCCGGAGGTGGGGCAGGCGTTCGCCGCGCTGCCGTTCGATCACCTGCTCTTCACCGGCGCGACCGGGATCGGGCGCCACATCCTGCGCGCCGCCGCCGACAACCTCACGCCCGTGACGCTGGAGCTGGGGGGCAAGTCGCCCGCGATCATCGGCGCCGGGGCGGACCTCCGCCAAGCCGGCGAGCGGATCGCGCTGGGCAAGATGCTCAACGCCGGCCAGATCTGCCTGGCGCCCGATTATGTCCTGACGCCAGTGGCTTGCGAGGCGGCGGTGATCGCTAGTCTCAAGACCGCTGCGGCCGCCATGTACCCGACGCTGCTCGCCAACCCCGACTATACCGCGATCGTCAACGACCGGCGTCACCGGCGCCTGACCGACTGGCTCGCCGACGCCCGCGCGAAGGGCGCCCGGATCGAGATCGTCAACCCGGCGGGCGAGGACATTGCCGCGTCGAACAGCCGCAAGATGCCGCTTCACATCGTGTCGGAGGTCACCGACGACATGGTGTTGATGCAGGAGGAAATCTTCGGTCCCGTCCTGCCGGTGGTCCGCTATGACGGCATCGACGACGCAATCGCGCGGATCAACCGTGGCCCGCGCCCGCTGGGCCTCTACCATTTCGGGCGCGACGCCGCCGAGCGCCGCCGCGTGCTGGACCGCACGGTCTCCGGCGGGGTCACGCTCGACGACGTGGTGTTCCATGTCTCGGTGGAGGACCTGCCGTTCGGCGGGATCGGCGCGTCCGGCACCGGCGCCTATCACGGCCGCGACGGCTTCCGCACCTTCAGCCACGCGCGCGCGGTGTTTCGCCAGTCGCGCCTGGACGTCGCCGGCCTGGCCGGGCTCAAGCCGCCATACGGCACCAGGCTGCGCCGCACGCTGGCCCGGCAGATCGGCGTCCGGGAACCAAGCGCCTGATCGATCGTAACGCTCCATTAGGGAGTAGCCCGCAAACGGCGTTCCCGCGTAAAGGGGTTCGCGTGAGCGGATTGTGCAGGCGTCATTACTGGCTGGCGATGGCGGTGCTCGCGTCGGCGCCGGCGCTCGCCCAGTTCAACAAGCCCGGCACCGGCAAGGCGCGCGGGCCCGACGCACCCAAGGATCAGCCCACGCCCCCTGCCGGCCAGACCGGAGAGGCGCCCATCGTCCCCGACGCCGAGTTCAACGCCGCGCTCCCACCGCTGACCGGCGACATCAACGCGCCGCTCGGGCCGATGCCGACGCCCGCGCAGATGAC
>NZ_CAHJWX010000469.1 GCF_903643065.1 Sphingomonas bacterium
CCCCGATGGCGGCGAGCGATCGTACAAGGGCTCGGGCCGGCTCGCCGGTCGGCGCGCGCTGGTGACCGGCGGCGATTCGGGCATCGGCCGCGCCGCCGCCATCGCCTTCGCGCGCGAGGGCGCCGACGTCGCGATCAACTATTACCCGACGGAGGAGCCGGATGCGCAGGACGTGGCGCGGCTGATCCACGCGGAAGGACGCAAGGCCGTGTTGATCCCGATGGACCTGCGCACGCTCGCGGCCTGCGAGAAGATCGTCGCGCGCGCGGCGGCCGAGCTGGGCGGGCTCGACATCCTGGTCAACAACGCCGCCTATCAGCAGAGCAAGGAGGATATCGGCGAGATCAGCGACGAGCAGATGGTCCGCACGTTCGAGACCAACATCTTCGCGCCCTTCCGCCTCAGCCGCGCGGCGGTGAAGATCATGCCGCCGGGCGCCGTCATCATCAATACGGGCTCGGTGAACAGCTTCGATCCGGAAAAGGAGCTGCTCGACTATGCGTCGACCAAGGGAGCGATGCACATGTTCACCCGCGCGCTCGCCAAGCAGGTCGCGGGCAAGGGCATCCGGGTCAACATGGTCGCGCCCGGCCCGATCTGGACGCCGCTGCAGGTCGCGGGCGGGCAGATCGCGGGCGAGATGAAGGAGTTCGGCCACGATCCCGAACGGCCGATGATGCGCGCCGGCCAGCCCGCCGAGCTCGCGCCGCTCTATGTGGCGCTCGCGTCGAACGAGTTCAGCTACACGACCGGCGCCACCTTTGGCGCCAACGGCGGCAAGGGCATGCCCTGATCGACCTCGCTCGGGGCGAACGGGTGGGGAGCGAGGTGATCACCCCCTCCGTTCGTGCCGAGCGCGGTCGAGGCATCGTTCGGTGGTTGAGGAACTCCCGATCGACCGTTCGCCCGTTGACGGCTCGGCCAGTACAGGCGACGACAGCGCATGCGCTTCCCTCCCCTCGCCGCCCTGTCGCTCGTCCTGCTGAGCGCCGGTTCGCTCGCCCAGTCGACCCAGTCCGCCCAGACCACCACCGTCGAGAAGAAGAGCGACACCGAGCCCAAGCTGCCGCCGATGCCGGCGGACAAGACGATCGCGCAGACGGCGCGGATCGGCGGGCGCGTGCTGAGCTACAAGGCGACGATCGGCCACGTCGTCGTGCGCGACGACAAGGGCAAGGAGATCGGCGAGGTGGTCTACACCGCCTATACCGTGCCCGGTGCCGGCCCGTTGCGCCCCGTCACCTTCGCGTTCAACGGCGGCCCGGGCGCATCGTCGGTGTACCTCAACATGGGCGCGATTGGCCCCAAGCGGATGCAGTTCGGCGCGCAGGGCGACGCGCCGTCCGACACGCCCATCGCGGTCGACAACGCGAACAGCTGGCTCGACTTCACCGACCTGGTGTTCATCGATCCCGTCGGCACCGGCTTCAGCCGCAGCCTAGTCGACGCGGACGAGACCAAGAAGCAGTTCTACGCCAACGATCCGGACATCCACTACCTGTCCAAGGTCGTCTATGACTGGCTGGTCAAGGAAGGCCGGCTGCGCTCACCCAAATATGTGATGGGGGAGAGCTATGGCGGCTATCGCGCGCCGCGCGTCGCCTATGAGCTGCAATCGCAGATCGGCGTCGGCGTCAGCGGGCTGATCATGGTCTCGCCCTATCTCGATCCCGCCTCGGGCGACGACGCGACCGCGCTGTCGCCGCTGCCGTGGATGGTCGACCTGCCCTCGATGGCGGCGGCGAACCTGGAGCGGCAGGGCAAGCTGACCCCCGCCGCGATGGCGGAGGTGGAAAGCTATGTGCGCGGCGATTTCGCGCGCGACCTGTTGCGCGGCCGGTCGGATCCGGAGGCGACCAATCGCGTGATCGCGCGCGTGACCCAGCTGACCGGGCTCGATCCGGCGCTGGTCCGCCGGCTGGGCGGGCGGGTCGGCGCGGGCGTATACCTGCGCGAGGTGCATCGCGCCGACGGCACGATCGGCAGCGTCTACGATTCCAACGTCGTCGCGTTCGATCCCTTTCCCTGGTCGCCGACGCAGCGCTCGAACGACCCGATCCTCGACGCGCTGATCGCGCCGACCACCAGCGCGATGGTCAATTTTGTGACGCGCGAGGTCGGCTGGAAGACGGACGCGCGCTACAACGCGCTGTCCTATGCGGTGAACCAGGCCTGGAACCGGGGCAAGCCCGAGGACACGCCCGTCACCGACCTACGCAAGGCGATCGCGGCGGACCCGAAGATGCGCGTCATCATCGCGCACGGCTGGGACGACCTGTCCTGCCCATTCTTCGCCTCGCGGCTGATCGTCGACCAGATGCCGGCGTTCGGCGCGGCCGAGCGCGTGCGGCTGCGCGTCTATCCGGGCGGACACATGTTCTACAGCCGGTCCGACAGCGCCGCCCGGTTCAAGGAGGATGCGCGGGCGCTGTACCAGTAGCCGCAACCCTTTGACTGGTCGGGTGTTTTCCTCGCAACGGATTGACGAGGAAACGCATGACCGACACGACACGCCGGCAGGTGATGACGACCGCCGCGATCGGCGCCGCCGCGGCGGCGGTGGCCGCGCCCGCCGTCGCGCAGGGG
>NZ_CAHJWX010000470.1 GCF_903643065.1 Sphingomonas bacterium
GTCGCTGACCAGCGCCACGCGATGCCCGCGCCGGGTCAGCTCGGCGGCGAGTGCGGCGGCCGGCACCATGTGCCCGCCCGTGCCGCCGGCGGCGAGGACGAAGTGCCGGCTCATCCCTGCCCCCACCGCACCACGTACGGGCTGCGCGTCAGGAACGGGTTGCGCCGGGTGAAGGCGAGCAGCAGCCCCATGCCGATCGACAGCGCGATCATCGACGAGCCGCCATAGCTGATGAACGGCAGCGTCATGCCCTTGGACGGCGCCAGCCCGGTGTTGACCGCCATCGATACCAGCGCCTGCGCACCGAACTGGATCGCCAGCCCCGCGCTGGCGAGCAGCTTGAACTCGTCCTGTTCGTCCAGCAGCTTGACGAACACGCGCACCACGACGGCCAGGAAGACGATCGCGATGGCGGCACACGCGATCAGCCCGAACTCCTCGCCGATGACGGAGAAGATATAGTCGGTATGCGCCTCCGGCAGCCCGAACTTGGCATGGCCCCCACCTGGGCCCGTCCCCGTCCAGCCGCCCGCGACCAGCGTCGCGTGCGCGGCGTTGACCTGAAAATGGTCGCCCGCGCCCTCGCCATCGACCGAGGGGAACAGGAATGCGTCGATCCGCGCGCGCGCCGTGCCATAGAACAGGTACGCCGCGCCCAGCCCCACCGGCACGGCGGCGACGATGCCGCCCAGCAGCCGCATCGGCGCGCCGGCGATCGCCAGCAGCGCGAACCAGACGAGGCAGAAGATCACCGTCTGCCCGAAATCGGGCTGCATCATCAGCAACGCCGCGACGCCACCGATCATCCCGACCGTGAGCGGCAGGATCGGCAGCTCCTCGTCCCTCGATCGCAGCGACAACAGCCAGGCGAGCGCCACGATGAAGAAGGGCTTGAGGAACTCCGACGGCTGGAACTCCGCCAGCCCGACGCCGATCCAGCGCCGCGCGCCATTGTGCGCGGCGCCGATCAGCGGCGTCGCCGCCAGCGCCACCGCGAACACCAGCGCGCCGAGCAGCGCCAGCCGCCGCGCGGTCGCCACCGGGAGCATCGAGACGCCGAGCAGCACCGGCACGGAGACGCTGACCCACATCACCTGCCGCCAAAAATAATAGAGCGGGGTCAGATGGTGGTGATCCCCCGAATAGCGGATCGCGGTAGCCGGGCTGGCGGCGGCGACCGCGATCAGCCCGATCGCGATCAGGAAGAAGGTGAGGCCCAGCAGCACCCGGTCGACATCGAAGAACCATGCGCCGAGCGGCGACCGGTCCCCACGCCCGCCGCGCCGCTTGACCTTGGCGATCAGGGTATCGGAACGAGCGGCATCGGTCATGCCAGCGCCTCCACCAACGCCCGGAACGCCTCGCCCCGCGCCTCGAAGTCGCGGAACTGATCGAAGGACGCGGCGGCGGGCGATAGCAGCACCGTGTCGCCGGGAAGAGCGAGATGCGACGCTGATTTTACCGCCACGTCGAGCGTGACAGAGTGCTCGACCATGCGCACCTTGTCGGCCAAGAGGTTGGCAAAGGCGGGACCCGCCTCGCCGATCGTGTACGCCGCAACGACATTGCCGATGTGCGGCAGGCAGGGGTCAAGATCGCCCCGCTTCGCGCGCCCGCCGACGATCCAGTGCACGCGCGCGAACGCCGCCAGCGCGGGCGCGGCGGACTCGGGATTGGTCGCCTTGGAGTCATCCACGAACGCGACCCCGCCATGCTCGCCGACGCGCTGCATCCGGTGGGGCAGGCCGGAGAAGGTGCGTAGGCCCTCAGTGATGATCTGACTCTCGGTTTCCAGAGAGTGAACTACCGCGATGGCTGCCGCAGCATTCTCGGCATTGTGTGGGCCTTGCAGCGATGGCCAATCACGCTGCAATCCGATTTGGTCGCCAAAGATCGCTGCTTCACCGTCGAACACGCTGACGCCTAGAAACTCCAGCATGTCGGTATCCGCCCACAGCGTCTGGCCTGGCTTGTACCGAAGCACGTCATTGTAAATCTTCGCCGACTGCTCCGCCGATGTGGTGATAGACATGTGGCTGGTGGATTGCATCTCGAACAGCCGCGCCTTGCTCGCGGCATACGCCTCGAAGCTCCCGTACCGATCGAGATGATCCGGCGTGATGTTGAGCAGCACCGCCACGTCGCAGTCGAGCGTTTGGGTCAGGTCAAGCTGGTATGACGACAGCTCCAGCACATACACGCCGCCCGCCGGCAACGGCTCGGCGGCCAGGATCGGCAGCCCGATATTGCCGCCCATCAGCGCCGGCACGCCCGCCGTTCGCAGGATGTGGTGAACGAGCGCGGTGGTGGTCGACTTCCCGTTCGTGCCGGTGATGCCCACCACCTTGTGCGGCGGTAGCCCGGCGCGCGCCTGCGCGAACAGCTCGATGTCGCCGATGATCGGCACGCCCGCCGCGCGCGCCACCTCCGCGATCGGATGCGTGTTGAGCGGCACGCCCGGCGACACCACCAGCGCGTCGAAGCCGGCCAGGTCGTCGAGGGGAGCGATAACGAGCCCCTCCCCTTCAGGGGAGGGGTTGGGGTGGGGCGTCGCCTCAGACACCGGCTCCGGTCG
>NZ_CAHJWX010000471.1 GCF_903643065.1 Sphingomonas bacterium
CGCCGGCGCCCCGAAGATCCACAACGCCCACAGGATCAGCCACTGCGCGCACAGGCTGGGGTGGCCGTAGCGGTTGAGCAGCGCCGGCATCAGCACGAGCAGCGCCGCCGCCGTCCAGGCAGCCAGGGCGTCGGGCGCCCAGCGCCGCGTCAGGGCGGCGGCGAAGCCCGCCTGGAGCAGCATCGACGCGAGATACCAGGCGCCGACCCACTGCGTGCCCACCGGCGCGAACGGCTTGAGCAGCGGTCCTAGCAGCGGGATCGAGTCGGTGAACAGCAGCGCCGTCCCTTCCGGCGCGTTGAGCAACGGCTCGCGCAGCCCCGTGCCCGCGCGCAGGTACGCGGCCAGCCCGATCGCGCCCTGCCCGCGATCGTCGCCCGTCAGCAGCCAGCCGACATTGCCCGGCCACAGCATCGCCGGGTGCATCCAGGCAAGGAAGCCGAGCACGCCCAGCGCCAGGATCGAGAGCGGAAAGGCGGCACGGCGCATCGCTGGCCGGCGCTAACGCGCAATGGTTAACGCGGCAGCCATGCCGGGTAGACGGCCAGCACCCGCGCCGCGCCCGACGAACAGGAGGACGAGGTCAATGAACGGCGGCGTGATAGCAGGCTGCCGGTGGCGAACCCCGGGCCTGTTCGGCTCGTCAATCCCGACCGAAAATTTCGTGGTGTGGGACCACTAGGCTTAGCGACGGCAGGTTCACATCGCGAGGCTTCGCGAACAGGTCGTCTCGCCAGGAGTCGGGACCGAGCCGCTGCACCACGCGGGTGAGTTCGTTGATCGGGTCGACGAAAACGATCGTCTGAAGCGCGGCAACCTCTCGATACTCACCCAGCTTCTCGTTCTGATCGCCCTTCGACGTCGATGGGGATAGCACCTCGAAAATCACGACCGGGTCCGCATATACGAGGCGCTCTTCCGCCTCCACGCTGGCCGGATCGCCACAGAATACGGACACGTCCGGATACCGCACATCAATCTCGCCGATCTGGACACCCATGTCTGATCCATACGCACGGCAGCCGCTTCCCCGCAGCCGCTGGTGGAGGAACGAGACGATGTTGGCGCTTACGCGCGCATGCGCCGGTGAGCCACCGGTCATCATCCGGATCATCCCGCCGACCAGCTCATATTTCCGATCGGACGCGAAATCGATCCGTAGGAACTGCTGCACGGTGATGGGCTGATATTGAAGATCGCCACGCATGCCGACGTTCTACCTCGCCCGCTTCAACAAACAAGGGGGCCGGAGGATTGCTCCTCCGGCCCCCTTGCTCAGATGGCACGGGCGAAGCCCGCGCTGGACGTCGAACGGGTCGGCGGCATCGCCACCGACCCGCCGGCCGTTCTGATTTCGTCTTCGGGGCAGGCGAGCCTGCCCCGATGCGAAATCAGAAGTCCATGCCGCCCATGCCGCCCATGCCGCCGCCGCCGCCCATCGCGGGGGCCGGCTTGTCCTCGGGCATCTCGCTCACCGCGGCTTCCGTGGTGATGAGCAGGCCCGCGACCGAGGCCGCGTTCTGGAGCGCGGTGCGCACGACCTTGGTGGGGTCGATCACGCCGGCCTGGACCAGGTTCTCGTACGTGTCGGTCTGGGCGTTGAAGCCCTGCGTCACGTCGCCGCCGTCCAGCAGCTTGCCCGAGACCACCGCGCCATCGTGACCGGCATTCTGCGCGATCTGGCGGACCAGCGTCGTCAGCGACTTGCGGACGATGTCGATGCCGCGCGTCTGGTCGTCGTTGGTGCCGGCCATGCCGTCCAGCGCCTTGGTGGCGTAAAGCAGCGCAGTGCCGCCGCCGGGGACGATGCCCTCCTCGACCGCCGCGCGGGTCGCGTGGAGCGCGTCGTCGACGCGATCCTTGCGCTCCTTGACCTCGACCTCGGACGCGCCGCCGACCTTGATCACCGCGACGCCGCCCGCGAGCTTGGCCAGGCGCTCCTGGAGCTTCTCGCGGTCATAGTCCGACGTGGTGTTCTCGATCTGCTGGCGGATCGCCTCGGTGCGGCCCTTGATCGCATCGGCATCACCGGCGCCATCGACGATGGTGGTGTTGTCCTTGTCAATCGACACGCGCTTGGCGGTGCCCAGCATCGCCGTGGTGACGTTCTCCAGCTTGATGCCGAGATCCTCCGAGATCATCTCGCCCTTGGTCAGGATCGCGATGTCCTCCAGCATCGCCTTGCGGCGATCGCCGAAGCCCGGCGCCTTGACGGCCGCGACCTTGAGGCCGCCGCGCAGCTTGTTGACGACCAGGGTCGCCAACGCCTCGCCCTCGATGTCCTCCGCGATGATCAGCAGCGGACGGCCCGACTGGACGACCGCTTCCAGGATCGGGAGCATCGCCTGCAGGTTCGACAGCTTCTTCTCGTGGATCAGGATGTACGGGTCGGCGAGCTCGACCGTCATCTTCTCGGGGTTGGTGATGAAGTACGGGCTGAGATAGCCGCGGTCGAACTGCATGCCCTCGACGACGTCCAGCTCGAAATCGAGGCCCTTGGCCTCCTCGACGGTGATGACGCCTTCCTTGCCGACCTTCTCCATCGCTTCCGCGATCTTCTCGCCGACC
>NZ_CAHJWX010000472.1 GCF_903643065.1 Sphingomonas bacterium
CCTGCCGCACTTAGCCATCGAGCGGCTGAGACGGCAGGAGCGGTCCGCGCCGCCGCGGCCTGACGCGCGCGCGCTCCCACTCCCCGTCGACGACGATCCCGGCGCCTGTTCGGTGCCGCGTGATGGCGGCTGGCGACCAGGCGCACGATGGGCGCGGGCCGACATGCCGACGCGCGCCGAGGTCGAGGAGCAGATCGCCGCGATGCCGATCCACGCCCAGCCGCCCATGCGCGAACTCGGCCGGCGATCGGAGGCGGCTGAGCATCCTTTTCGCGCGCGTGCCGACAAGAGGACCAGCGCCGCGCAGGCAGCGTTGCCGGCACCGCCGATCGCCGCACCGCCGATCGCGCTGATCGATAAGGTCGGCCGGCGCGAAGAGGTCGTCGCCGCGTGCGCGGCGGCCTCCGCGCTCGGCATCCACGTCGGCATGGCGGCAACCCACGCGAGAGCGCTGGTCTCGGACCTCGACTTCCGGCCGGCCGACCGTGCGGCCGACGCGACGCTGCTCGATCGACTTGCCCTATTCGCGGTGCGACGCTGGTCGCCAGTCGCGGCCGTCACTCCCAGCGATGGCCTGTGGCTGGACCTGAGCGGCTGCGACCACCTCCATGGAGGCGAGGAGCGCTTCTGCCGCCGTCTCCACGCGTTCTGCCGGCGCGCTGGCTTCACAGCCCGGGTCGCGATCGCCGACACCCCCGGCGGGGCGCACGCGCTCGCACGCTACGGACCTACCGCGATCTCGATCGTGTCACCCGGCATGACCGGTCAGGCTATCGCATCCCTGCCGGTCGCGGCGCTGCGGCTGGAGCCGATCGCGCTAGCCGCTTCCCGGAAGTTCGGCTTCGAGACGATCGGAGACCTGCTGCCGGTAGCCCGCGCTCCGCTGGCGCGGCGCCTTGGCCTGCCGGCAATCATGCGGCTCGATCAGGCGCTCGGGGGCGTGTTCGAGCCGATCACGGGCGTTGAGGACGTGGAAGCGCCAGCCGTGGAATGTCGACTCCTGGAGCCGATCGGCACGGCCGAGGCGATCGCGCAGGTCATGAGCGACATGCTCGACGACCTCGCCGGCGTCCTGCAGGCGCGCCGGCTTGGCGTGCGCGCGCTCCGCCTGATCGGGCTTCGCGTCGACGGCACTGAGCAGATCGTGGGCATTGGCACGTCGCGGCCGACAAGGGACGTGTTCCACCTCCTGCGGCTCTTGAAGCTGCGCATCGAGCGCATCGATCCTGGGATGGGCATCGAACAATTCCGCATGGTGGCGCCGCACACCGAGCAGCTCGACGCGACTGATTTCGGGGCAGTGCTCGCTGGCGAGACGCTGGTGCGCGACCCTGCCCGCCTGGTCGACGTCGTCGCTGGTAGGATCGGCGGTAATTCCGTTTACCGGATAATGCCGGTGCCGAGCCATGTCCCCGAGCGCGCCACCCTCCGCTGCGATCCGGTGTCATCACCGGGCGTCTGGCCAGCTTGGAAACGACCGATCCGCCTGTTCGGCCGACCCGAGCCACTATTCGGCGTCATCGCGCTCCTTCCCGACCAGCCACCACGGCGCTTCGAGTGGCGCGGCCGTCACCACAAGATTGTCGCCGGTGATGGACCCGAGCGGATCCACGGCGAATGGTGGCGACGAGATGCCGAGGTGTGGGCGGTCCGGGACTATTACCGGGTCGAGGACGAGACCGGCGGCCGCTACTGGGTTTTCCGGCGCGGCGACGGTGTCGAGGGCGAAACCGGCGATCTCAGCTGGTGGATGCACGGCGTGTTCGCATGACCGGCGTGCCCTACGTCGAGCTGCAGCTGCTCACCCACTTCTCGCTTCTGCGAGGTGCTTCCAGCCCGGAGGAACTGTTCGCGGCCGCGGCGGTGCTCGGCTATCCGGCGATCGGCGTGACGGACATGGGCACGGTCGCGGGCGTGGTGCGGGCCTGGGAGGCCCAGAAGGCGACAGGCGTGCGCTCGATCGCTGGCGCGCGAATTGAGACCAGCTGCGGGCGCCAGCTGCTCCTGTACCCGACCGACCGGCCCGCTTGGTCGCGCCTGACGCGGCTGCTTACGATCGGCAAGCGCAGGGCAGGGAAGGGCGGGTGCCTGCTTCACTGGCATGATCTCGAGCCTTGGTCGGAAGGCATGATCGCCATCCTGGTGCCTCAGGAGCCCGATGACGCGAATGTGGTGGCACTGACCGACCTCAGGACCGTCTACGGCCGCCGCGGGTACATGGCGCTGTCGCAACGGCGCCGACCAGACGATGCGATCCGCATCGATGCGCTCGCCCGGCAGGCGGGCTTAGCAGGTGTCCGCGCCGTCGTGACGGGGGACGTCCTGTACCATGCGCCCGAGGCGCGCCTTCTGCAGGATGTAGTGACGGCGGTGCGTGAACACTGCACCGTCGACGAGCTTGGACTTCGCCGGGAGGTCAACGCCGATCGCGCGCTCAAGTCACCGGCCGAGATGGTGCGACGCTTCTCCTCCTATCCCGACGCGCTACGCGCCAGCGTCGACATCGCGCGCGCCTGCACCTTCGATCTCGGCGAGCTTGCGTACAAATACCCGCATGAGCGCGT
>NZ_CAHJWX010000473.1 GCF_903643065.1 Sphingomonas bacterium
GAGGAGCCCCAGCCGCTCGCCCAGCCGGTGCAGCCAGCCGCCCCAGCTCTGCGTGATCCGCCCGCGCACCGCGAGTACGGAGACGAACACGTCGGGCGCGTACGCCCCCGGCAGCTTGACCGAGACGACCGGATCGGTGCCGTCCAGCTCGGTGACGAAGCTCGCCAGCACGCCCTCGCGCTCCACCGTCACCAGCGCCGTCGCGTGGCGGAACGGCATGCGCACCTGAAAGCGCGCGGTCTCGCCCGCGCGATAGCTCTGCTGCTCGGGGACGACGTCCATCCGGTCGCCATTGTCGCCGCCGAACCACCAGGCGTCGTCGCCCGCCAGCCACACCGACGCGACCGCGCGCGCGACATGGCCGTCGCGGTCGCTCGTCGTCGCGACCGCGTATACCTCGCCCGACACGCCCGGATCGATCGCACATCGCGCCAGCCCCTGCGCGTCGGTGGTCGCGTCGCACGTCCCCGACAGCCTGGTCGTCTTCATCTGGTTGTCGTAGGCGTAGAAACCGCCGATCAGCCGGCGCCGCGCGGTCAGGATCTGGCGCGAGTAGAGCGCCACCGATACATGCTGGCCCTTGATCGGCCGGCCGTCCGTGTTGAGCGCGACGAAGCGCAGCCGCAGATCGTCCTGCTTCATCAGCCAGCCGTCCGTCTTGACGCCCAGCTGCACGGCGGACGGGAAGATCGGGATCGTGCGGCTCGCGGTCAGCGTCTCGCCGTTCGCGTCCTGGTAGTCCATCTCGACCTGCATGTCGGCGAGCCGGTCGAGCGCGGGGACGTCGACCGTCTGGCGCTGCGTGCCGTCGGGGCCGAGCTGACCGGGCAAGGTCTGCGTCGGCGGCAGCGGCGTCGGCTGGTCGTCGGTGTCGCTGTTGAGCGCCTTCGTCCCCTCCGCCACGGCCGCGCCGCCGAAGCTGTATCCCTCATAGCCGTCGGGCGTCCCCTCGTGCGCGAACCAGCCGATCCGCGTCTCGACGGGCAGGTTGCCGGCGCCGCCGCCGGACAGATAGCCGACATATTGGTCGAGCGAGAGCCTGGCGGGCCGCACGCTCGCGCCCTTGGGCCCGGTCACGGTCGCGCGCATCGTCGGCAGCCGGTATTCGTCGACCTTGACCGACTGGCCCGACGCGATCTCGCGGCCTGCGGCCTCGGCCTTGAGGTCGTAATCGCCCATCGGCGCGCTTGCCGGCACGTTCCAGATCGTCTCGCCCGATCCGTCCCGGCCGATGCTCAGCGGCAGCTCGAACTCGGTATCGGAGCCGCGATGCGACAGCTTGAGCGTGCCGGTGAACCCTTGCGGGATCGCGAAGCCGGCGCCGACCTGGCGGCGCAGCAGATGCTTCATGTGCACCGTCTCCCCCTGCCGCACCAGCGCGCGGTCGAAGATCGTGTGCAGCGTGTCGGCGGGGGCCTCATAGCCATAGGGCAGCTCGAAATCGGACGGGGTGATGCCGTCGCTCCACCGCGTCAGCGTGAAGGAGAAATCGCCGCCCGTTCGCGCGGAGACCATCAGCGGATGGCTGCCATATTCGCAACTGCCATAGGATTGCGGCTCGGGCAGGCCGGCGGAGGGCGGGACGAGCACGCCGCCCGAACGGTCGGTGGTCCCGTGCGCGAGCTGGTGCCCGTCGCAGCTGTCGGTGATCCGCACCTGCGCGCCCGCGACCGGCTTGCCGGTGTCGAGCGAGGTGACCCAGGCGAGGCTGCGCTCGCGACCCCATTCGAAATGCACCGCCAAGTTGGTGACGAGCGCGGCGGTGGCGACGTAGCGCGGCGCGGCGCGCCCGAGCAGCGCGCGCCCGAGCGCGGGGCTGGCCAGCTCGACGACGTAGAAGCCGGGCTGTTTCAGGTCGATGCCGACCACCTCGAAATCGCGGCCCCGGCCCGGCAGCGGCAGCCGCATCGCGCGACCTTGGCCGGCCGGCATGATCGACGTGTCGCCGGTCAGGTTGCGCTGGCCGACGACCTCGTCGCCGTGCTTGATGTCCGCCGACCGCTCGTCGTCCGCCGTGTCGACGGTGCGCAGCCACCGCGCGACCTGCCCGTCGCTGTCGCCGACGCGCAGCGCGGTGCCGCCGATGGCGAGGTTCGCCTGGCGTAGCGCCGGCTCGACGTTGCGCACGGTGACGGGCAGCACGCCGCCCTCCCGCGCCTCCAGGATGCCGAAGCTGCCGGCGAACTTCACCAGCGGCGGCGCCTGGTCGAAGCGCACCGCCAGCGGGAACCGCTCGGCATTGGCGAGCGGCCGCCCGCTCTCGTCGCGCACCTGCGCCGGCAGGATCACCCTGGCGCCGGTCGCGAAGGGCAGCGGCGGCGCGAAGCCGACCGCGTCGAACGTGGTCGCCTTGGCGTCGTCCTTGCCGAAGCTGGGCTTGAGCTGCCGGCCGTCAGGCAGCTCGATGCGGACCGCCTCGGCCTGCGCGCGCGGGATGGCGGCGGAGAAGCGGACGAAGGCCTGCTCCACCGGGCTGCACCCCGCCCGCGCGTTGACGCGGCTGCACTCGAAGCGCGCGGTGAAGGGCTTGCGCACCGTGAAGTCGAAGCGCTGGTCGG
>NZ_CAHJWX010000474.1 GCF_903643065.1 Sphingomonas bacterium
ATCAGCCCGACGCGCGCCGCGCATGTCGCGGCGAGCCTGGGCGGGGCGGTGGCGCTGATCGTCGACGACGGCGCGTGCGCGGCGGGGGTGGAGTCGACGATCGTCGCGGACGGCCGCGTGCTGCGACCCGGGCCGGTGACGGCCGAGATGGTGAGCGACGTTCTAGCCGAGCGCTTCCCCGGCGTAGGCCGGGGCCCAGTTGAGTCGCCATCGATGATCGGGGTGACCTCCTCCGATGTCCCCGCCACTGGGCCCCGGCCTGCGCCGGGGAAGCGAGCAGGGATGGTCGCCCCCGGCCAACTCGCGTCGCATTATGCGCCGACGAAGCCGCTTCGCTTGAACAGTTCGACCGCCGATCCCGACGAATGGCTGATCGGCTTCGGCCCGATCGCGGGCGACGACACGCTGTCGGCGAGCGGCGATCTCCACGAGGCGGCGGCGCGGCTGTTCGAGGCGCTGCACCGCGCGGATAGCGGCGCGAAACCGCGCATCGCCGTCGCGCCGGTGCCGACGACCGGCATCGGCGCGGCGATCGCGGATCGCCTGCGCCGCGCCGCGCACCGCGACTAGGCCGTGGCCATCGACTTGGTCTTCGCGGCGAAGCTCTTGCGCAGCTTCTGCAGCTTGGGCGGGATCACCGCCACGCAATACGGGTTGGAGCGCCCGCTCGTCGCCCAATAATCCTGGTGATAGTCCTCCGCCGGCCACCAGCGCGCCGCATTGCCCTTCGGCGTCTCGATCGTGGTGACGATCGGCCGGGCCTGATCCGCCTGCGCCCGCTCGATCGCGGCACGCGCCTCCGCTTCCTGCTCGGGCCCGTCGGGGAAGATGGCGGAGCGGTATTGCGTGCCGACATCGTTGCCCTGGCGGTTGAGCTGAGTGCCGTCATGCGTGGCGAAGAAGATGTCGAGCAGGTCGCCATAGCGGAGCTGCGCGGGATCGTACCCGATCCGGATCGCCTCGGCATGGCCGGTGGTGCCGTTGCATACTTCTCGATAGGTGGGATCGTCGACGGTGCCGCCGAGATAGCCGCTTTCGACGCTCTCGACGCCGATCACGTCCTTGAACACGGCCTCGGTGCACCAGAAACAGCCGCCGGCGACGGTCGCATAATCGGTCATGGGTCGGACTCCTTTGATCCCGATGTAGGAAGGCGCTAGCGGACCCGCAAAGGGGTAGGGCGCATGATCGACGGCACGGTACTGGTCACGGGCGGAGCGGGCTATATCGGCAGCCATGCGGTGCTGGCGCTGCTCGATGCCGGCCATCAGGTGGTGGTGATCGACAATCTCGTCACCGGCTTCGCCTGGGCGGTCGATCCGCGCGCGCGGCTGATCGAGATGGACGTGGCGGACCCCCGCGTCGCCGACGTGCTGCGCGAGCACCGCGTCCGCGCGATCCTGCACTTCGCGGGCTCGGTGGTGGTGCCCGAATCGGTCAGCGACCCGCTCAAATACTATCGCAACAACACCGCCGCCGCCTGCGCGCTGATCGAGAGCGCGGTGGCGGCGGGCGTGCCGCACTTCATCTTCTCGTCGACGGCGGCGACCTATGGCACGCCCGCGCGCGTGCCGATCGCGGAGGCTGACCCGACCGTGCCGATCAATCCGTACGGCATGTCGAAGCTGATGACGGAGGCGATGTTGCGCGATGTCGCGGCGGCCCACCCACTCAATTACTGCGCGCTACGCTATTTCAACGTCGCGGGCGCCGACCCGGCCGGGCGTTCCGGCCAGTCGACGGTGGGCGCCACGCACCTGATCAAGATCGCGGTGGAGGCCGCGATAGGAAAACGCGCCCATGTCGGCGTCTATGGCACCGATTTCGACACCCCGGACGGCACGGGCGTGCGCGATTACATCCACGTGTCGGACCTGGCGGCGGCGCACGTCGCCGCGCTTGACCTGCTAGTCGAGCGGCCCGACGAGAGCCACACCCTCAATTGCGGCTATGGGCGCGGCTTTTCCGTGCTGGAGGTGCTGGACGCGGTCGACCGGGTGACCAACCGGGCGATCGAGCGCCGGATGGAGCCCCGCCGGGCGGGCGATCCGGCGGCGCTGGTGGCGGACAACCGCGCGATCCTCGCCGCCGTGGCGTGGCAGCCCGCGCGCGACGATCTGGACGGTATCGTCCGCGACGCGCTCGCCTGGGAACGCAAGCTGGCCGACCTGGGGCGGTGACCCGGCTGCGCTCGCTGCTGTTCGTGCCGGGCGACCGGCCCGAGCGGTTCGCCAAGGCGGCGGCGAGCGGCGCCGACGCGCTGATCCTCGACCTGGAGGATTCAGTGGTGCCCGCGCGCAAGGCGGCGGCGCGGGCGGCGGTGGCGGCGTTCCTGCGCGTTCGTCACCCTCACCCTTCCGCCGGCTTCGCCGGCTCCCTCCCTCTCCCAGCGGGAGAGGGAGACAGGCGTGAAGCGCCAGTGGGTGAGGGTGATCCGCTCCGCTTCGTCCGCGTGAGCCCGCTAGGCTCGCCATTCATCGACGCCGACCTCGCCGCGCTGGCGGACGTGCGCCCGGACGGCCTGGTGCTGCCCAAGGCCGAGGGCGCGCGCG
>NZ_CAHJWX010000475.1 GCF_903643065.1 Sphingomonas bacterium
TTCCTGTTCCTGGTCGACGACGCGCATCCGATCGAGGCGGGACGCCTGCCGAACGGCGATCCCGACCTCTACTTCCGCGGCTTCTACTGCTGGAACAGCGAGGTGGGCTCGAAGACGCTCGGCATGGCGAGCTTCTACCTCCGCGCCGTGTGCATGAACCGCAACATCTGGGGGGCGGAGGGCTTCGAAGAGATCAGCATCCGGCACTCGAAGTTCGCCGGCCACCGCTTCGCGCATCAGGCGGCGCCGGCCCTGCAGCGGTTCGCCACGTCGTCACCAGCCCCGTTCATGGCCGGCATCCGAGCCGCGCGCGAGGCGATCGTCGCGCGCAAGGACGAAGATCGCGAGACCTTCCTGCGCAAGCGCGGCTTCTCGCGTCCCGAGACCGAGAAGATCATCGCCACCGTGCTGGAGGAGGAAGGCCGCCCGCCCGAGTCGATCTTCGACTTCGTGCAGGGGATCACCGCGCTCGCCCGCGACAAGCCGCACCAGGACGCTCGGCTTGAGCTGGAGGGCAAGGCCGCCAAGCTGCTCGCCAGCGTCGGATAGCGACCGGGCCGGAAAGCCGCTTCGGCGGCTTTCCGTATCCTCGGTTCCGCGTGTCGCCGCATCGTCGGTTCTCCGGCTCGCCGCTTCCAGAGGAAGAGGTGGGCCGGAGCTTCGTGACGGGTTGAGGGTCGAGAGAGAGGCTCCCGGCCAGCCCGTCACGGAGAATTACCGTGGCCAAGTCAGTCCAAAAGATCACCCTGTCGTCCTCGCGCGACATCCCGTTCGACAAGCTCCTGCTCTCCAAGTCCAACGTCCGCCACGTCAAGGCGGGCGTGTCGCTCGAGGAGCTCGCCGAGGACATCGCCCGGCGCGGCCTCCTCATGGGCCTGAGTGTCCGCGCCGTCACCGACGAAGCCGGCGATGAGACCGGCATGTACGAGATTCCGGCCGGCGGCCGCCGCTACCGGGCGCTCGCACTGCTGGTGAAGCAGCGGCGTCTCGCCAAGAACGCACCCGTCCCCTGCGTCGTACGGACCGACGGCCTCGCCGAGGAGGACAGCCTCGCCGAGAACATCCAACGCGCGCCGCTGCACCCGCTCGACCAGTTCCGGGCGTTCCTGGCCCTGCGCGAGAAGGGCCAGTCCGAGGAGGAGATCGCCGCCAACCAATTCGTCTCGGTCGCGGTGGTGAAGCAGCGGCTCCGGCTGGCCTCGGTCTCGCCCAAGCTGCTCGACGTCTATGGCGAGGACGGCATGACGCTGGACCAGCTGATGGCGTTCACCGTCAGCGGCGACCAGGAGCGGCAGGAGCAGGTGTTTGAGCGCCTGTGCGCCTCCTATGACAAGCAGCCCTATGTCATCAGGCGGATGCTGACCGAGGGCGCGGTCCGCGCGTCGGACAAGCGGGCGCAGTTCGTCGGCGTCGCCGCCTATGAGGAGGCCGGCGGCACGGTCCTGAACGACCTGTTCCAGGGTGACGACGGCGGCTGGCTGCAGGACGTCGGCCTCGTCGACATGATGGTGGCCAAGCGGCTCAACGAGGCGGCCGCGACCGTTGGGGCGGAAGGCTGGCGCTGGGTCGAGGTCGCGCCCGACTTCGCCTACGGCCACAGCTACGGCTTGCGCCAGCTGCGCGGCGAGACCGTGCCGCTGACCGACGCGGAGGAGGCGACGCTCGCCGCCCTCCAGCAGGAGGTCGACGACATCGAGACGGCAGCGGCCGAGGCTGAGGAGCTGACCGACGAGCAGGACCAGCGCATGGCCGAACTCGAGACCGCGATCGAGGCGCTCACCGTCCGGCCGATCGTGTTCAAGGCCGACGAGGTCACCCGCGCCGGCGCGTTCGTCAGCATCGCCGCCGACGGTTCGCTGCGCGTCGAGCGCGGTTACGTCCGGGCGGAGGACGAACTCCCGGCCGAACCAGAGCCGGATGTGGAGATCGGGACGGACGAGGCCCCGGCCTACGCTGCCGCTGCCCAGACCGAGCACGACGAGGCCATCTACGCCACCGCCGCCCCGGCCGAACCGGAGGAGGATGAGGGACTGCGGCCGATCCCCGACCGGCTGCTGACCGAGCTGACCGCGCACCGCACGCTGGCGCTGCGCCATTCGCTTGGTGGACGGCCCGACGTGGCGTTCCTGGCCGGGCTGCACGCGCTCGCGCTGGGCGTGTTCTACAGCTACCGCTCGGATACCTGCCTGGAGCTCGACCTCAAGAGCGTCCAGTTCGGGAGCCAGGCGCCGGGGTTGAACGACACTCCGCTCGCCCGCGCGCTCGACGAACGACACCAGGCATGGCGGTCGGTGCTGCCCAAGGAGTCGGGCGATCTCTGGGACGTGCTGGAGACGTTCGACACCTGCAACCGCGATGCACTGTTCGCTCATTGCGTGTCGCTCAGCGTCAACGCGGTGCACGAGGCCTGGAACCGTCGCCCGAAGGCGTTCGCACACGCCGACCGGCTCGCCCAGGCGGTCGATCTCGACATGGCCGCGACCTGGACGCCGACTGCGGCCAACTTCCTCGGCCGGGTCACCAAGGCGCGGATCCTGCAGGCGGTCGCCGA
>NZ_CAHJWX010000476.1 GCF_903643065.1 Sphingomonas bacterium
CGGTCAACACCGTCGCCGATCTGGTGCCGGGCGTGACGCTGACGCTGGCGGGCACGGGGCACACGACGCTGGGCACCGCCGCGCCGACGGCGGCGATCGGCCAGGCGGTGTCGGACTTCGTCGACACCTACAACGCGCTGCATGCGCAGCTCGCGACCGAACTGGATGCAAAGACGGGCGAGCTGCGCGCCGACCCGGCGGCCCGGGCGCTGCTTCGGTCGCTCGGCCAGTTGCCGGCCACGGTGCTGGCGACGGGCGGGGACGCGGCCCCGCGCACGCTCGCCGACCTGGGCGTCAAGACCAACCGCGACGGCTCGCTGTCGCTCGACGCGACGCAGCTCGCGGACCGGCTGCGCCGCTTTCCGGCAGCGGCGGAGGCGATGTTCGCGAGCGGGACGGGGTTGTCGACCGCGCTGTCGGCGATCGCGACGCGGGCGACGGCGCGCGACTATGGGTTCGACGCGGAGACGGCCAAGTTCCAGGCGGCGGCCGACAGGGTCGGCGTCGCGCAGGGCAAGGCCAGCGACGACGCCGCCGCGATGACCGATCGCCTGACCGCGCAGTTCGCGACGATGGACTCGCGCGTCGCCGCCTATAAGTCGACCCAGGCGTTCCTGACGCAGCAGATCGACGTCTGGACGAAGAGCACCAGCTGATGGCCTATGCATCCGCGCTGCTGCGCGATCCCGCCGCGACCTATCGCCAGATCGACGTGGTGGGGCGCACCGCCGGGGCGGACGGGCCGGCGCTGGTGCAACTGCTGTACGAGGAGCTGGTCGCGGCGTTGCGCGCCGCCGCCTGGGCGGCCGAGCATCGCCGCTTCGCGCAGCGTGGCGACCGGGTGCAGCGCGCGACGGTGATCCTCTTCGCGCTGGACGCGGGGCTGGATTTCGAGGCGGGCGGCGACGTCTCGCGCACGCTCGCCACGCTGTACGCCGGTGCCCGCGCGACGCTGCTCAAGGCGGCGCTGGGCCATGACCCCGCGCCGTTCCACACGCTGGCCGACACGCTCGCCGAGATCGCGGCGGCGTGGCGGCAGGCGCGGGCGGCGTAGGTTGCGGCTGCGACCTGCATCACGCTCGTTCATGTCGAGCGACGTCGAGACATGCGCCCGACGCGGTCCCTCGACTTCGCTCGGGACGAACGGTGAGGAAGCCTAGGATTTGTCCTGTTCAGATTGAAGCCTGACCCGTTCGTGTCGAGCGAAGGCTCTCCCGAGCCTCGACGAGGGGTCAAGACACCGTACCAGGCTCGGTCCCCTAAACTTCGCTCGGGACGAACGGTGAGGAAGCCTAGCCCCGGAACCAGTGGCGTAGCGCGAACCAGCCGATCACGGCGACCGCGATGAGGATGCAGGCGATGCCGATCGCGTCGAACGCCCATGGCTCCTCGGCGCCCGGCAGGCCCTTGACGTTCATCCCGTAGAGCCCGGTGATGAAGGTCAGCGGCAGGAAGATCATCGCGATGATCGAGATCAGCAGCCCGCGCTGATCGAGCTGCTCGGCGCGCAGGTCGGTGAGCGTCTCGTGCATCAGCCCGGCGCGCTCGCGGATGCTGTCCAGCTCCTCCGCCATGCGCGCGGCGCGGTCGGCGGCGGCGGCGAGGTGCATGCGGTCGTCGTCCTCCAGCCAGTCGCCAGGCAGCGCCGCCAGCTTCTCCAGCGCCGCGCGCTGCGGCTGAAGGAAGCGGCGAAAGCCGATCGCCTTGACGCGGACCCGCGCGACGCTCCGGCGCAGCTCAAAGGCGCGCTCGGTGGTCAGCTGTTCCTCGCAATCGTCCAGATTGTCGCCGAGATCGGCGACGAACGGGTCCAGATCGCTGGTGATGGCGCCGGCAAAGGCGGCGATCAGGTCCCCGGGATCGCGCACCTCGCCCCGCCCGACCATCTTCTCCACCTCGTCGGTGGCGAGCAGATGCTCGTCGGTGACGGAAAAGACGCGGCCCCTGATCCCCCACAGGCGCACGGAGGCGAGCGGGTCGGAACTCGACAGCTCCTCCACCGCGCGGCCGCGCAGGTTGATCAGCGCGCCATGCTCGAACTGTTCGCAGCGCGGCCGCGACTCGGCGGCGGTGAGCGCCTCGATGACATAGGGCTGAAGCTTGGCCTCGTCGCGTAGCCAGGTCTGCGCCTGCCCGGTGGTGGTGGACAGGTGCGTCCAGATCAGCGGCGCGTCGGCGGCGAGCGTCTCGTCGACCTCGATGCGCGCCGCAGTGCCGTCACGATCGATCCGGTAGCCGAAGCCGCTCATGCCATGAACACCCAGACGTCGCCCGCATCCATCTGCCCCGGCGGCGCGGCGCATGCAATCCGGGCGGCGTCGGCGCGCGCGCGGGCGAGGATCGCGGCCGGTACGTCCGGGGCGTGGAGGACGCGCTCGGCGAGCGCGAGCTGGCGGGCGTGGCGCAGCGTGAGATCGTCGGGATCGGGGGAGGCGAGGGCGATGGTGGCCGCCGGGGTGGCCGCCGTCGCGAACAGCGCATCGCCCACGCGGTCGGCGGCGCCGGGATCGAGCGGATCGAGCGGGCCCGACAAGGCGGCGCCGATCGC
>NZ_CAHJWX010000477.1 GCF_903643065.1 Sphingomonas bacterium
TCAACGTCGCCGACAGCGCGATCACGATCGGCGCCGCGCTCCTGATCCTCGACGAGCTGCGGCGCGTGCGACGCGCACGCTGAACGCTAGCGCGTGGTGATGCGGTCGCCGTAGATGATGGCGTTCGGATCGGGCTGGATGTTCAGGGTGGCGGCGATGCCCGGAATGTCCGAATAGAAGCCGTCCTCGCGCGAGCCGGCGAAGACCGTCGTCACCCCGGCCGCGCCGGGATGACGAGGGGAAGAATCAAGCCTCGGCCGTCTCGGACGTGGCGTCGGCCGGGGCGGCGACCGCGGCGGCGGCGGCGCGGGCCTTTTCCGCCCGCTCCTCGGCGCGCTCCTTGGCCTTCTCGCCCGGCTCGCCCTTGTGCGGGTTGCTGCGCTGGGCGCGCTCGCGGATGCCGGCCGCGTCGAGGAAGCGCGCGACGCGATCGGTCGGCTGCGCGCCGACCGACAGCCAATGCCTGGCGCGATCGCTGTCGAGCACGATCCGCTCGATCGAGTCCTTGGCGAGCAGCGGGTTATAAGTTCCGATCTTTTCGAGATACTTGCCGTCGCGGGGGCTGCGCGCGTCGGCGACGACGATGCGGTAATAGGGCCGCTTCTTGGAGCCGCCGCGCGACAGCCGGATGGAGATTGCCATGGTCTGATGTCCTTGAGGTTGAAACGGATTACTTCTTTTTCTTGCCGGCGAAGTTCATGAAGCCCGGCGGCATCTTGGGGCCGCCCGGCAGGCCGGGCAGGCCGCCCTGCCCGCCCATCTGACCCATGATGTCGCCCAGCTCCGGCCCCGCCATCGCGTTGCCAAGGCCGCCCAGGCCGCCCTTGCCGAGCATCGCCATCATGCCCTTGATGCCGCCCATCTTCTTGAGGCGCTTCATCACGGTCGCCATCTCCTGGTGCATCTTGAGGAGCTTGTTGACCTCCTGCACCGTCCTGCCCGCGCCCTTGGCGATCCTGATCTTGCGCTTGGCGTTGATCAGCTCGGGCCTGGCGCGCTCCTTGAGCGTCATCGAGCCGATCATCGCGTCCATGTGGACGAGCATCTTGTCGGCACCGGGCGTGCCGCTGATCGCCTGTTGCGCCTTCTTCATCCCCGGGATCATGCCGGCGAGCGCGCCCATGCCGCCCATCTTGCTCATCTGCGTCAGCTGCGCGCGCAGGTCGTTGAGGTCGAACTGGCCCTTGGCCATCCGCGCGGCGATCCGCTCGGCGTCCTCCTGCTGGATCGTCTCGGCGGCGCGCTCGACCAAGCTGACGACGTCGCCCATGCCCAGGATGCGGCCGGCGACGCGCTCGGGGTGGAACGCCTCCAGCGCGTCCAGCTTCTCGCCGGTGCCGGCGAACTTGATCGGCTTGCCCGTCACCGCGCGCATCGACAGCGCGGCGCCGCCCCGCGCATCGCCGTCCATGCGGGTCAGCACCACGCCGGTCAGCGGCACCTGATCGGAGAAGTTCTGCGCGACGTTGACCGCGTCCTGCCCGGTCAGCGAGTCGACGACGAGCAGGATTTCCTGCGGCCGCGCGACCTCGGCGACCTGGCGCATCTCGTCCATCAGCGCCTGGTCGATGCTGGTGCGCCCGGCGGTGTCGAGCATCAGCACGTCGAAGCCCTGCAACTTCGCCGCCTGGATTGCCCGCCGGGCGATGTCGACCGGCTGCTGGCCGGGGACGATGGGAAGGCATGGCACGTCGGTCTGCGTGCCCAGCGTCGCCAGCTGTTCCTGCGCGTTGGGCCGATTGACGTCGAGCGAGGCCATCAGCACGCGCTTGGCGCCGCGCTCCTTGAGGCGCCTGGCGATCTTGGCGGTGGTGGTGGTCTTGCCCGAGCCCTGAAGCCCGACCATCATCACGATCGCGGGCGGGGTGACGTCGAGCGACAGCTCGCTGGCGTCCGCGCCGAGCGTCGCGACCAGCTCGTCATGGACGATCTTGACGACCTGCTGCCCCGGCGTGACCGAGCGCAGCACGTTCTGGCCGATCGCCGCCTCCGTCGCGCGGTCGGTAAAGGCGCGGGCGACCGGCAGCGCGACGTCCGCCTCCAGCAGCGCGACGCGCACCTCGCGCATCGCCGCGCGCACGTCCGCCTCCGTCAGCGCGCCACGGCCGCGCAGGCGATCGAAGACCCCGCCGAGGCGGTCGCTGAGGGACTCGAACATCGTTTCACTCCGGGCCGCCTGCCCGAACGCAAAAAGCGCCGGCGGACGAATCCTCGTCGGCCGGCGTGCGCCCGAGGGCGCGACCATTGCGTCCAGTCGGGCTGAACGGGTGGCGACATAGGTGAAGGGCATCGACGTGGCAAGCCGCCGCTGGCGCGTGGACTTCCCCCCCGCCCGCCCCTAAGCCGCGCGTCCCATGCCCGTCCCGGAGATCATCACGCTTGGCTGCCGCCTCAACCTCGCCGAGAGCGAGGCGATCCGGGCGATGCTGGGGCAGGCAGACACGGTGGTCGTGAACAGCTGCGCGGTGACGGGGGCGGCGGTGAAGGAAACGCGCGCGGCGGTCCGGCGCGCGCGGCGGCTGCGTCCCGCCGCCGAGCTGATCGTC
>NZ_CAHJWX010000478.1 GCF_903643065.1 Sphingomonas bacterium
GTGGAGGCCTGCCGCACCATCCAGGATGCCGGTTACAACTTCCTTGAAGACGTCACCGCAGTTGATTGGTTCCCGACTGAACCGCGGTTCCAGATTTCCTACTCGATCCTCGGCCACTCGCTCAAGCAGCGTATCCGCCTCGTCGCCCGCCTCAAGAACACGCCGAGCGACCCCGGCCAGCACGCGCGGGTCGACGCCATCGACACGCTCCGCCGCGACCAGGCGATCGCCGAGCAGCTGGCCGCGTTGCGCGAGGGGCTGGAGATACCGGCGCCGCGCGGCGGCCGGGGCGGAAAACGCTAGCCGATCGCGTCGAGCACGGCGGCGCGCAGTTCGGGGATGCCGAGGCCGCCCTCGCTGGAGGTGGCGATGATCTCCGGGTGCGCGGCGGCGTGCTTGCGGGCTTCGGCCGCGGTCTGCTCGGTGACGGTAGCGAGCTCGGTCGCCTTCACCTTGTCCGCCTTGGTGAGCACGAGCCGGTAGCTCACCGCCGCCTTATCCAGCATCGCCATGATTTCGCGATCGACGTCCTTGAGCCCGTGCCGCGCGTCGACCAGCACCAGCGCGCGCTTGAGCGCCTGGCGCCCGCGCAGATAATCGTTGACCAGGAACCGCCACTGCCGGACCACCGCCGGCGGCGCCTTGGCGAAGCCGTAGCCGGGCATGTCGACCAGCCGGAGGCGCAGCGGCGCGCCGACATCGAAGAAGTTCAGCTCCTGCGTTCGCCCCGGCGTGTTGGAGGTGCGCGCCAGCCCGTTGCGGTTGGCGAGCGCGTTGAGCAGCGACGACTTGCCGACGTTCGACCGCCCCGCGAACGCCACCTCCGGCGCGGTCGCGTCGGGCAGGTGCTGAAGCCCCGGCGCCGATTTCAGGAACGCGATCGGCCCGGCGAATAGCTTGCGCGCGACCTCGATCTGTTCGTCATCCATCCGCCATCTCACTTCCGTTCGTGTCGAGCGAAGTCGAGACATTTAACCCGCCGGTCCCTCGACTTCGCTCGGGACGAACGGAATGCGTCAGGTCGCGGGCTGCGCGCGCAGTTGGGGATGGCGTGCGTAGAGCAGCCGCTGCTGGCCGATCGAGATCAGGTTCGATGCGACGTAATAGAGCTGCAACCCGGCCGCGAGCGGCGCGAAGATGAACATCATGATCCAGGGCATGAAGCCCATCACCTGCTGCGTCGTCGGATCGGGGCCGCTCGGGTTCATCCGGAACTGGAGCCACATGGTGACGCCGAGCAGGATGGCGAGGACGCCCAGATGCGTGAACCCCGGCGGGGTGAAGGGCAGCAGGCCGAACAGGTTGACCGGCGTCAGCGGATCGGGCGCCGACAGGTCGCTGATCCAGCCGGCGAACGGCTGGTGCCGCATCTCGATGGTCAGCATCAGCACCTTATACAGCGCGTAAAAGATCGGGATCTGCAGGAACGTCGGCAGGCAGCCGGCGACCGGATTGACCTTCTCCGTCTTGTACAGCTGCATCACCTCGCGCTGCATGCGCTCCTTGTCGTCGGCATGGCGCTCCTGCAGCGCCTTCATCTTGGGCTGGATCACGCGCATCTTGGCCATCGAGGCGAACTGGCGCTGCGCGACCGGGAACATCAGCGCGCGGATGGTAATCGTCAGCAGCACGATCGCGACACCGAAATTGCCGACCAGCCGGAACAGCCAGTCTAGATAATAGAAGATCGGCTTCTCCACGAGCCGGAACCAGCCCCAGTCGAGCGCATAATCGAGCTTCTGCGCGATCCCGGCGTCGGTGTAGCGATCGAGCAGCCGCGTCTCCTTGGCGCCCGCGAACAGCCGCAGCGTGGTGGCGAGCGTCTGTCCCGGGGCGAGCTGGCGCGGGGCGAAGGACACGTCGCCCTGATAACTGCCGTTCGCGGCGGCGCGGAACTCGCCGTTGAAGGCCCCGTGCTGGTCGGGGATGAGCGCGGTCAGCCAATATTTGTCGGTGAAGCCGAGCCAGCCGCCGGTGGACGAGAAGGTCTGCGGCGTGGCGGCGATGTCCTTGAACTTCTGGCCGTAGTCGGCACCGCCCCCGTGGACGGACATGGGGCCGACATGGATGTTCCACGCCTTCCCCTTTTCCGCCGCCGGCTCGGTGCGGCTGACCAGCGCATAGGGGCTGACGGGGACCGCCGCCGCGCCGCCATTGGCGACGATCTGGCGGACGGTGAAGAGATAGTCGTTGTCAACCGCGATCTCCAGCCGATAGCGCTGGCCGCTCGGCCCGGCGGCGTCGAGATCGACCGGCTTGCCCGGCGTCAGCACCGGCGCCGACGCCCTCCACAGCGTGTCGGGCGCGGGACCATCCTTCCAGCCGAGCTGGACGAAATAGGGCTCGGGCGCGCCGGCAGGCGAGAACAGGCGGATCGGCGGCGAGTTGGCCGCCACCGTCTCGCGATGACGGAGCAGCAGCAGGTCGTCGAGCCGCGCGCCGCGCAGGTTGATCGAGCCCTTCAGCGCCGGCGTCTCGATCCGCACGCGCGGGCTTTCCGCCAGCACGACGGCGCGGTCGCGCGTCGCGGCCGGGCCGTC
>NZ_CAHJWX010000479.1 GCF_903643065.1 Sphingomonas bacterium
CCAGCGCCGCCTCCGGGAACACGACGCGCTTCAGCAGGTCGCCGAGGAAATAGCTGCGGCCCTTCGCGTTGGCGGTCGCGCCGCGCGCGAGCTTGAGGCCGAAGCGGCTGGCCAGCGCGCCCAGGAGCCGGTCGACCGGCCGGCCGAACTGCGTGCCGCTGGTGAAATAGAAGCCGCGCACCAGCGGCTCCGTCTCATAGGCGGTGGTGCGGCCGATCGCGTCCAGCATGCGGCCGAGCGGCTCGCGGATCGAGGCGATCTGGCGCGGGAAGCCGAAGATCAGCCCGCGGCGGCTCATGTCCGGCTCCGCCTGCAACCGCATCGGCACGCGCGCGTCGAGCCGGGCGAGCAGGCCCTCGAACGCCGCGTCGAATCCGGGCCGCGGCACGGGCTCGGCGCGGTCGCCCCGAGCCAGCGGCCAAGTCTCGCCCCATACCTGCTCGCGCTCGGCGGCGGACAGGTCGTCGAAGAACTCGGTGAACCCCGCGAGCAGGTCCACCTTGGTGAGCAGCACATAGACGGGCAGGCGGAGGCCGAACGCGACCTGGATTTCGTTGATGCGCTGACGGATCGCGCGCCCGTGCGCCAGCGCCGCGCTCTCGTCGGCGCCGGCCAGGTCGGTGACGGAGAGCGCCACGATCAGGCCGGTGAGCGGCTGGCGCGGCCGATAGCGCTTCAGCAGGTCGAGGAACCCGGCCCAGGCGCCCGCGTCGGCGACCGGGTCGCTGTCCTGCGTCGTGTAGCGCCCGGCCGTGTCGATCAGCACCGCGCGGTCGGTGAACCACCATTCGATCGTGCGCGTCCCGCCGATCCCGCGCACCGCGCCGTCGCCCACTTCCTGCGCGATCGGGAAGTCGAGGCCGCTGTTCTGGAGCGCGGTGGTCTTGCCGGCGCCCGGCGGGCCGATGATCGCGTACCAGGGCAGCTGATAGGCGAGCTCGCCCTTGCTCCCGATCCGGGCGTCCCGCATCAGCGCCAAGGCCTTTTGCGCGCGCTGGTCCATCGCGGTCACGTCGGCGGCGGCGAGGTCATCCGCGCCGGGCGTCGCGGCGGGGCGCCCCTCCAGCTCGGCGACGAGCGCGCGGTTCTGCCGCCGCTCGCGCCATCGCGCCCAGCCCCAGCGCCCGGCCACGGTGGCGGCCACGAGCAGGATCAGCAGGACGCGAACCCATACGGGCCCGAGCGGCGTCCAGCGCGCGATCGACACCAGCGGCCCCACGAACCAGATGACCAGCGCGAGCGCGATCAGCCCGAGCACGATCATCACCCCGCGCGAGGGCCGGCGCAGGCGCGGCAGCCGCAGCGCCATCAGCGCGCGCCCCCTTCGTTATAGCTCTTGGGGATCGTCACCTCCACGCGCCGGTTCTGCCGGCGACCGGCCTCGTCGCCATTGTCCGCGACCGGCTGCGTTTCGCCGACGCCGCTTGGCGCCAGCCGGGCAGCCTCGACACCCTTGCCGCCCAACGCCGACACGACGGCCGCCGCGCGTGCCTCCGACAGCGCCTGGTTGGACGTGAAGCGGAGCGAGGCGACGCGCTGCGTGTCGGTATGGCCGGTGACCGCGACGCTGCCGTGCGTCAGCGCGATCGCCTGCGCGATCCGGCCCATCGTCGGATCGTAGCTCGCGTCGAGATCGGCCGAGCCGGAGGCGAACAGGCCCTTGTCCTTCATCCGCACCTGCACCGCGTCGGGCTCGTCCGTCACCGCGACGCGGCCCGCGTCGATATCGGGCTTCAGGATGTCGAGGATCGACAGGTAGAGCCGGCTGTCCGCCGCGGGCGCGGGCGCGGAACGGTTGAGCTCGGCCGGCCCGGCGCGGAACGATGCGGTGAGCGGCGCGGCCGCGCGCTCGCTCAGCCCCGCCAGCCGCAGCGCCAGCGCGGCATACAGCGCCAGCAGCAGGACCGCGAAGCCCGACAGCCATACCCAGAGCGGCGTCTGACGCGACAGCGGCACATAGGACGCGTCCACGCCCGCCCAGTGCGGCGACAGCTCGCGCTCGACCGGACCCTTGAGGTTGCGGATCGCCGCGTACAGCCGCTCGCGCAGCTGCACGAGCCGGCTGGCGCCGCCGCGCTCCAGCCGCATGCGCCCCTCGAACCCGAACGACAGGCAGACATAGATCAGCTCCAGCAGGTTGGGCGAGCGACCGGGACGCGCCTCCAGCGCATCGGCCAGCTCGAACATCCGATCGCCCGACACGACCTCGTTATGGAAGGTCGCGACCAGCGTCTGCTGGCCCCAGCTGCTCTTCACCCCCCACGGCGTCGACAGCACCACCTCGTCGATCAGCGCGCACAGGACGTAATGGCCATAGCGCGCGTCGTCGTCGCCGACCACCAGCTCGCGCGTGCGCGCCTGGAAGCGGCGCAGCTCATCCACCACCGTGCGCCGCAGCCGCACCACGTCGCCGCCGTCGGTGACGCTGCGCAGCGAGTTGGCGAGCGCGATCAGCGGCCCGCCGGCGGCGAGCAGCGGATTGGCGCCGGCGCGGCCGAGCTGGTCGAGCGACATCGGCGCGGGGGTGAACGGCCC
>NZ_CAHJWX010000480.1 GCF_903643065.1 Sphingomonas bacterium
TGCGCGCCCATGTTCTCGAACTTGTCCTTGAGCTCGATCTCCTTGGCGACGGTGACGCCGTCCTTGGTGATGCGCGGTGCGCCGAACGACTTGTCGATCACGACGTTGCGGCCCTTCGGCCCCAGCGTGACCTTGACGGCGTCGGCGAGGATGTCGACACCCTTCATGATGCGCTCGCGTGCGTCACGCGAGAATTTGACGTCCTTGGCTGCCATGATGGCTACCCTTTCAGATGGAGTGGAAAGTCACGAAAAGTCGCACCGACGCGGATTGCATACGGTGCGTGAAGGTCAGCCGACGATCCCCAGGATGTCCGACTCCTTCATGATGATCAGGTCTTCGCCGTCGACCTTGACCTCGGTGCCCGACCACTTGCCGAACAGGATCTTGTCGCCGGCCTTGACCTCCAGCGGATGGATCTCGCCGGCCTCGTTACGGGCACCGGTGCCGGCGGCGACGACCTCGCCCTCCTGCGGCTTCTCCTTGGCGGTGTCGGGGATGATGATCCCGCCGGCCGTCTTCTCCTCCGCCTCTACGCGGCGAACGAGGACGCGGTCGTGCAACGGACGAAAGTTCATTGCTGATGTCCCTCTTCAGGTGGAATGTGACAGATATTTGGCACTCACGCATTGCGAGTGCCACGCCGGGCATATGAGGGCGACCGGCGGCCGGGTCAAGACGTGGCGAGCGAGCGATCCGCATTGGCGGCGACGCGGCCGGCATTTGACCGGCCGGGCACAGCGGCCTAGCTCTTGGCGCACGAAGCGGAGGAGACGCGCAAGTGAAGCTGGTTCGGGGGGCATGGAGGCTGCTGGTCGGCATCAAGGATGCGCTGGTGCTGTGCGCGATGCTGTTGTTCTTCGGCCTGGTGTTCGCGGCGCTCAATGCCCGGCATGGGGCCAAGTCGATCGCGGCCGGTGCGCTGGTGCTCGACCTCGACGGCCCGATCGTCGAGCAGCCCGCCGACGTGTCGCCCTTCGCCGCCGCCTCCGGTCAGAACACGGCGCATGAATATCGCCTGCGCGACGTGGTCCGCGCGATCGACGCCGCCAAGGACGACGGCCGCGTCAAGGCGGTGGTGCTCGACCTCGACAAGTTCGGCGGCGGCTATCCGGCGGCGGTGAACGAGGTCGGCGAGGCGCTGGGCCGGGTGCGCGCCAGCGGCAAGCCGGTGCTCGCCTATGCCAGCGGCTATACCGACTCCGGCTACCGCCTCGCCGCCTATGCGTCCGAGATTTGGATGAACCCGATGGGCGAGGCTCTGTTCACCGGCCCGGGTGGATCGTCGCTCTATTACAAGGGGTTGATCGACAAGCTGGGCGTCAACGTCCACGTCTATCGGGTCGGCAAGTTCAAGTCGTTCGTCGAGCCCTATACGCGCGCCGACGAGTCGCCCGAAGCCAAGGAGGCGGCGAGCGCGCTGTACGGCTCGCTGTTCGAGGCGTGGAAGCAGGCGATCGCCAAGGCCCGGCCCAAGGCGCAGGTCGCGCCGTTCCTCGCCGACGCCGCCGGCATCGCCACCGCCGCGGGCGGCGACTTCGCGGCCGCCGACCTCAAGGCGGGACTGGTCGACCATCTGGGCGACCGGGTCGCGTTCGGCAAGCGGGTCGCGGCGCTCGCCGGCGGTGACAGTGCCAGGCCCGCCGGCTGGTACAAGCGGATCGCCTATCAGGACTGGGTCGACGCCAACCCGCTGCCGACGGCCGGCGATGCGATCGGCATCGTCACCGTCGCCGGCGACATCGTCGACGGCAAGGCGGAGGCCGGCAGCGCCGGCGGCGACACCATCGCCAACTACATCCTCAAGGGCCTGGCCGAGAAGAAGCTGAAGGGCCTGGTCCTGCGCGTCGATTCGCCAGGCGGCTCGGCGCTGGCGTCCGAGCGGATCCGCCAGGCGGTGCTCCAGGCCAAGGCGGCGGGGCTGCCGGTGGTGGTGTCGATGGGCAGCGTCGCCGCATCGGGCGGCTATTGGGTGTCCACTGCCGGCGATGCCATCTTCGCGGAGCCGACCACGATCACCGGCTCGATCGGCATCTTCGGCATCATCCCGACGCTGGAGAAGACGCTCGCCAAGATCGGCATCACCGCCGACGGGGTGAAGACCACGCCCTTGTCTGGGCAGCCCGATATCTATGCCGGCACCAACGACCAGGTCGACCGCCTGTTTCAGGCCGGCATCGACCATGGCTATGCCGAGTTCATCGGCCGTGTCGCCGCCGCCCGCCACATGACCACCGCGCGGGTGAACGAGATCGGCCAGGGCCGCGTCTGGGACGGCGGTTCCGCCCGCCAGCTGGGGCTGGTCGACCGGTTCGGCACGCTGGCCGACGCGGTCGCCGAGACGGCGCGGCGCGCGCATCTCGACCCGGCCAAGGTCCATGCCGAATATCTGGAGAAGAAGCCGGGCTGGGCCGACCAGCTCGCGCGCAGCCTCGCCGACAAGCGCGACGAGGAGGACAATGCCGCCGGCGACGCGTTCAGCCGCCTCGCCGCCGAGCGGCGCGGGCTTGCGGCACAGGCGCTGGG
>NZ_CAHJWX010000481.1 GCF_903643065.1 Sphingomonas bacterium
GAGGAGAAGCGACGCCGTTCCGACGCCGCTCCTCCGATGCAAATGGCGCCCCGTCAGCGCGCATTCGCGAACGCTTCCCGGGCCTCACGCTCGCATCCGAACGTGCGCCGTCCCATCATCCCGTGCGCCACTTCGTCACCATCGACGATGCACACCGCGACGAACCAGCGGCCATCCAGCCGCCCGATCACCGCCACCCGATCGAGCTCGATGTCCTCCTCGTCGATGCTCGCATAGGCACCGATCCAGCGCTCCTCGACCCGCGCTTCCCAGCAGAACTCACTCTCCTCAGCCGCCAGGAATCGCTCCGCCAGGGCCTCACCGGCGCCTCGCCCAAACTCAAGTTCAAGCCCCGCGATCAAGGCTGCCATCACGCGATCCGACGCCCCACCGATGCTCTGAACCTCCATCATGTCGCTCACTCCTGCTGTCGTTCTCATCGTCGAGAACCCAGTCGTGACGACGGGTGGCGGGGTGGCTGTCAGGGCCGCGGGGCAGCGTCCCGCGCCGCGCAGCGGACGTGGGGGGAACCGATTTGGCGCTAGCCAAATTGGGGGGCACCCGCGGGCCTTGAGAGCCGCCCCGCCGCCCGTCATGCTCGGCAGACACGAGACGAGCCCTCCACCCTCCGCCATCAGGGTTGCCCTTTCCGGATCGCAAACAAGCCGTCCGTCGCCGGCTGCGCCAGCGCCTCGGCGGGCACACCCAGGTCGTGACGGAGCACGAACACGAGCTCGCGCGGCGGCGTATCGGGCGCGATCGCGGCCGCCGGTCCGCGCCCGGTGACCGTGCCGAGATAGGCCATGGTCTCGCCAGGCAGCCTGCGCTGCCCGGCGAGATAAGCGGCGTAGCGCCCAGGCCCGGCATTATAGGCGGCGATCATGCCGGGATAGCCGAACCGGTCGCGCAGCTGGCGGAGATAGAAGGTGCCGGCCAGGATATTGTCGTGCGGATCGTACGGATCGGTGCCCAGATTGAGGGCGATCCGCATCGTCGCCCAGGTCGCCGGCATCAGTTGCATAAGCCCCATTGCGCCCGCCCGGCTGGTGATCGGGCGACCGTCGAGCATGGTCAGCCCGCCGCTTTCGGCACGGATGACGGCGAGGATAATGGTCTCGGGCACGTCGAACCGCCGCGCCGCCTGCGCCACGATCGGCCGCCAACGATCGACCGGCGAGGCCGCCGCCGGAGCCGCGGCGAGCAGCAGCGCGGCGGCCACGATCGACCTCAGCGCAGCCACAGCGGCACCGCCTTGCCGACGATCGCTTGCCTGCCGACCGGCCCAAAATAGCGCCCGTCGAACGAGTTCGCCGGCGTATTCAGGAGCAGGGTCTCACCGGTGGCAAGACGCCGGCAGCCGTGCCACCAGGGCAGCGCTCGCCCTTGCGGATCAGCCGGGAAGCGCCGCGCAACCACGCGCCCGTCGATCAGGATCGCGGCTCCGATCGCGCAGACAGACGCGCCTTCGATCGCCGCCACGCGCTTCACCAGCGGCACGTTGGCGGGCGCGTAATGGCGGCGTGCGGCGAGCATCCGCGCGGCTGCGGGCGGGACGGCGACCGCCATCTCGCCGACCCGCAAGCGCGCGCCCGGCTGCACCGCGTAAAGCCCGATCGGCGCGCTCGCGCTCGCATTCCAGAGCAGCCGGGGTGCCGGCGGCGCATCGATCGAGCCGAGGATCAGGCCGACGCCGAGGCCAAGCGGACCGGCACGGAGCCACATCCGGCGGAACGATAAAGAGCGTCGAGGGCGCGCGGTGACGACCGGCGGCGGAGCGGTTTCGCGCGCCTCAGCCACGTGCCGGCTCCATGCCGCGCACGTCGCGCGACCAGCTGTCGAGGTCGTCGATATGGTAGCGGACGAAGCGACAGTGGCGCCGGAAGCGCGGTCCCTCCGCGCTGCTGCGCAATTGCTGGAGCGTGCGCGGGCTCAGGCCGAGATAGAAGGCCGCCTGCTCGGTGTTGAGGAACGGGCTGCCTTTCTTTGCGCGCTGGGCGCGATTGATGTCGTCTTCCATGGGACCTCGATGCGTCGTGCGACGGCGCCATGCCGTTCGCTGCATCGAGTGATGGTCGTGGGAGCCCTGGCTGCGGAGGCTCGCAAACCGCACCCCCCGCTTTGCGATCCGGGGCGGGCGGCCCGGATCGCCGCCGCACCGCCCAGGGAGCGGCGCGGCGGCCGAGCCGTCAGCGCGACCAGATCAGCATGTGCTCGCTCTCGTCGCCGGCGACGAGCGAGGCGTAGATCGGGGCGGGAAAGCTCGGGTCATCGAGCTTCAGCGACAGATAGTCGCGGCCCTCGCGCGAGGTCTTCTTCCAGGCCGCGCCGAACTCGGTCGCGGCGTTGAACACGCGATAGTCGGGAGCCTTGTCGCTGTCCTTTTCGGACGGGCGAATGGTCGCCTTGACGTTGAGGCTGAGCGTCCGGATGGTGCCGGTGAACGCGCCATTGTCGCCGGCGGTGAAGGTTCCGATCTGTGCCATGATGCGATGCTCCTGTGCTCGTCTCGCGACCGCCCGATGCGG
>NZ_CAHJWX010000482.1 GCF_903643065.1 Sphingomonas bacterium
GGCGGTGGCGCGCGGCCTGGTCGCCGATCCGGCGCGTGCGGTGCTGGCGGGGCTGTGGGCGAACGACACCGACCGGCTGTGCATCGTCCCGACCGGCGACGCGCTGCGGCTGGGCGCCAGCGTCGACTATGGGGAGGGGCAGGGCTGCGCCGCGTCCGGCACGGTCGAACGGCATGGCGATCGATTGCGCGTCCGTTTCGGCGACTGCCGGTTCGACGCCGGCTTCGATGGCGAGCGGATCAGCTTTCCCGCCGAGCTGCCCGATGCCTGCGCGCGCACCTGCACCGGTCGCGCCTCGCTGACCGCGCTGACGGTGGAACGGCTGAGCGAGTCGGTGTCGGAAGCGGCGACGTTGCGGGCGTCCGATGGACGGAACCTGTGCGCCGGTTGACGTGAACGTCAAGCAGGCGTAGCGGACGCGTCATGGCGACCGCCTATGCCACCGTTCCGTCGCGCGCCGATCGCGAGCGCTTCTCGATTACCGATCTGTGCGACGAGTTCGGCGTCACCGCGCGCGCGCTGCGCTTCTACGAGGACGAAGGGCTGATCGACCCCGAACGGCGGGGCACGCAGCGCGTCTATTCGCATCGCGACCGCGCGCGGCTCGCCTGGATCCTGCGCGGCAAGCGCGTCGGCTTCAGCCTGGCCGCGATCCGCGAGATGATCGACCTGTACGATGTCGGCGACGGCCGGCGTCACCAGCGCGCGGTGGCGATCGAGCGCTGCCGCGAGCGGATCGCCTCGCTCGCGGCGCAGAAACACGACATCGACGCCGCCCTCGCCGAGTTGCGTGATTTCGTCACCGTGCTCGAAGCCGGCGCCGCCCAGGATCGAAGGTAGACCCATGCCCAGCTATACGCCCCCCATCCGCGACACGCGCTTCGTGCTGGAACATGTCGTCGGGCTCGCCGGCCACGCCAACCAGCCCGGTTTCGAGGCGGCGACCCCCGACGTGGTCGACGCGGTGCTGGAGGAGGGCGGCCGGTTCGTCGCCGACATCCTGTTCCCGCTGAACCAGTCGGGCGACCAGGAGGGCTGCACGCGCCATCCCGATGGTAGCGTCACGACGCCGGCGGGGTTCCGCGACGCCTATCGCCAATATGTGGAGAGCGGCTGGGCGACGCTGGGCAACCGGCCCGAGTTCGGCGGGCAGGGCATGCCGCACGTCGTCTCGACCGCGTTCCAGGAATACATGATCTCCGCCAACATGGCCTTCGCCATGTACCCCGGGCTGACGCACGGCGCCATCGCGGCGCTGAGCGCGGCTGGCTCGCCCGAGCAGCAGGCGACGTACCTGCCCAAGCTGGTGTCGGGCGAGTGGGGCGGGACGATGAACCTGACGGAGCCGCAATGCGGCACCGACCTGGGCCTGATCCGCACCCGCGCCGAGCCGAACGCGGACGGTTCATGGTCGATCACGGGCACCAAGATCTTCATCTCGTCGGGCGAGCACGACCTGACGGAGAACATCATCCATCTCGTCCTCGCCAAGACGCCCGGCGCGCCCGACTCGTCCAAGGGCATCAGCCTGTTCGTCGTGCCCAAGTTCATCGTCGAGGCGGACGGTTCGCCCGGCGCGCGCAACGCCGTCACCTGCGGGTCGATCGAGCACAAGATGGGCATCCACGCCAATTCGACCTGCGTGATGAACTATGACGGGGCGACCGGCTGGCTGGTCGGCGAGGAGATGCGCGGGCTCGCGGGGATGTTCGTGATGATGAACGCCGCGCGGCTGGGCGTCGGCCTGCAGGGGCTGGGCGTCGCGGAGACGGCGTATCAGAACGGCGTCGCCTATGCGCGCGACCGGCGGCAGGGCCGCGCGCTGTCCGGCGCCGCCGAGCCGGCGGAAAAGGCGGACGCGCTGTTCGTCCATGGCGACGTGCGCCGCATGCTGATGGAGGCCAAGGCGCTGACGGAGGGGCTGCGCGCGCTGTGCCTGTGGGGGGCGTTGCAGGTCGATCTGGAGCACCTCGCGGTCGATGATGGCGAGCGCCGGATGGCGGCGGACCTGATCGGGCTGCTCACCCCCGTGATCAAGGGGTTCGGCACCGACATGGGCTACAGGATCGCGACCGACATGCAGCAGGTCTATGGCGGTCATGGCTACATCGCCGAATGGGGCATGGAGCAATATGTCCGCGATGCCCGGATCGCGATGATTTACGAGGGCACGAACGGCGTCCAGGCGATGGACCTGGTCGGGCGCAAGCTGGCGCAGAACGGCGGCCGCGCGGTGCAGGCGCTGCTCGCCCTCGTCGCGGGCGAGGTCGCGGCTGGCAAGCAGGACGAGGCGACGGCGGCGTTCGCGACGGCGCTGGAGCGCGCGCTGGGCGATCTGCAGGGGGCGACGCTATGGTTCATGGCTAATGCCATGCGCGATCCGAACCATGCGGGCGCGGGCGCGGTGCCGTACATGCACCTGACCGGGCTGGTCGCGGTGGGGCTGATGTGGCTGCGCATGGCGACGGCGGCGGCGCGGCTGCGCGCGGCCGGCGAGGGCGACGCGGCGTTCCTGGAGGCCA
>NZ_CAHJWX010000483.1 GCF_903643065.1 Sphingomonas bacterium
TGTGGCGGACGACGCGCTGGCGGCGCGGCTGCGCGACTGGCGCGCGGCGCAGACGGCGGGCGTGGCGGAGGAGCCCGTTGAGGGAGCCGGGAGCCGGGAGCCGGGAGCATGACCGCCCTCCCCCCCGGCGCCACGATCGGCATCCTGGGCGGTGGGCAGCTCGGGCGGATGCTGGCGCTCGCCGCCGCGCAGCTCGGTTATCGCACGCATGTCTACGCCCCCGAGGCGAGCGGGCCCGCGACGGAGGTGACCGCGCATTGGACGCAGGGGCGGTTCGAGGACGCCGGCAAGCTGCGGGCCTTCGCCGCCCAGGTCGATGTCGCCACCTATGAGTTCGAGAACATCGATCCGCACGCGATCGCTTATCTGTCCGGCCGCGTCCCCGTCTGGCCGCCGGTGGAGGCGCTCGACGTGGCGCGCTACCGGCCGGCGGAAAAGGCGCTGGTCCGCGACCTGGGCGGGCAGACCGCGTCGTACCGGCAGGTGGCGAGCGCCGACGAGCTGCGCGCGGCGCTGGGCGAGATCGGCGCGCCGGCGATCCTGAAAACGACGCTGTTCGGCTATGACGGCAAGGGACAGGTGGCGATCGATACGGCCGAGGACGCCGACGCGGCCTGGGCGGCGCTGGGCAAGCCGCCCCGGCTGTCGACCGGCGTGCCCGCGATCGTCGAGGGCCGCGTTGCGTTCGCGGCCGAGTTCTCCGTGCTGCTCGCGCGCGGTCTGGACGGCGCGGTCGCGAGCTGGGCCGTGCCGGAGAACGCGCATCGCGACGGCATCCTGGCAACCTCGACCGTGCCGGCGGGCGACGCGGTGCTGGCGCAGGCCGTCCAGGCGACGGCGTTGGCGCGCGCGGTGGCGGAGCGGCTGGGCTATGTCGGCGTACTGGCGTGCGAATTCTTCTGCACGGCCGATGGCCCGGTGTTCAACGAGATGGCGCCCCGCGTCCACAATTCGGGGCATTGGACGATCGAGGGCGCCGAGACCTCGCAGTTCGAGAACCACATCCGCGCGATCGCCGGCCTGCCGCTGGGTTCCACCGCGCTGACCGGCACGGGCGTCGCGATGCGCAACCTGTTGGGTGACGACGGATGGGCGGACGCGCTCGCCGAGCCGGGCGCGCACGTGCACCTGTACGGCAAGAGCGACGCGCGGCCGGGGCGCAAGATGGGGCACGTCACGCGGGTGTGGCGGTGATTGGTTCAGAGGAGGCGCGGAGGCGCGGAGAAGAAGAGGTGGTAACGCGAAGACGCGAAGAGGCCGCAGCTGATCCGCGCGAAGCGCTATCAAATTCGTGTTTCAGGGCCGCTGACGCGGACGGGCTTCGATCCTTTCTTCTCCGCGCCTCCGCGCCTCCTCTGAACCAACCTTCTTATCGTTTTCCCGCCTTCGCGCGAACCATCAGGCCCAAGCCTCGCCCACCTGCTTCAGGACATCCAGCGGCAGCCGGCCATGGCGCAGCACCTCGGTGTGGAACGCCTTGAGGTCGAAGCGCGCGCCCTGCCTGGCCTTGGCGCGGTCGCGCAGGTCGGTGAAGACCGAGTGGCCGATCTTGTACGAACAGGCCTGGCCCGGGTTGACGCAATAGCGCTCGACCTCCAGCGTCGAGCGATCGGGGGTGTAGCCGACCGCGTCGACGAATTGCTGGATCGCGCGCTCGCGCGTCCAGCGATAATGGTGCAGTCCGGTGTCGACGATGCAGCGGTGCGCCCGGAACAGCTGCGCCGCCAGATAGCCGCAGCGGCCGGCGGGATCGTCGCCGTACATGCCGATCTCGTCCGCCAGCTGCTCGGCATACAGCGCCCAGCCTTCGGCGTAGCCGGAGAAATTGCCGCTGATCTTGCGCAGCAGCGGCAGCTCCTTGTTGGACAGCGCGAGCCCGCCTTCCAGCTGATGGCCGGGCAGCGCCTCGTGATAGATCGTCGTCGACAGCTGGTTCTTCGGCCAGTTCGCCGAGTCGCGCAGGTTGAAATAGACGATGCCGGGTCGCGAGCCGTCGAGCGCGGGCGACTGGCTGAACGCGGCCGCCGCGCCGGGCTCGGTCTGCGGCGGCACGCGGCGGACCTCGAACTGATAGGCGGGAAGACGCGCGAACACCCCGGGCAAGCGGCCCCGGATCGCGGCGAGCCGTTCGTTGCAGAAGGCGATCGCATCGGCCTTGCCGGCATCGGTATTGGGATAGATCTGGCCCGGCCGCGCGCTCAGCGCGATCATGCGCGCGCCGATCGAGCCCTGTGTCAGGCCGAGCTTGCGCAGTTCCGCGTCAAGCCGCGCGCCGATGCTCGCCGCCTGATCGAGGCCGAAGCGGTGCACCTCCTCGGGCGACAGCGTCGCGGTGGTCGTCGCCTGGAGCGCCACGGGATAGAAGGAGTCGCCGTTGCGGACGTGCCACACCCCCGCGTCGGGGGTCGCCGTCCGGCGCAGCGCGCGCAGGTAGTCGCGCTGGCGGCCCAGCGCGGGGAGCACGCGGGTCGTCCAGATCGTCGCCGCGCCGTCCGCATAGCGGGCGTCGAGCCCAGATCG
>NZ_CAHJWX010000484.1 GCF_903643065.1 Sphingomonas bacterium
GACCGGCTTCTTCGCCGCGATGGCGGCGCGGGTCGCGACGCGTCGGCCGCCGCCGGGCGACGCGCTGGCGCCGGAAAAGCGGCTGTTCGCCTATTCGATCGCCTTCCTCTTCCTCCTGTTCGGCGCGCTGGTCGTCGACCGCTGGGTCCTGCCATGATCCCCGATTACGAAGACCTGGTCCGCCGCCGCCAGCGGGGCCGCGCCATCGTCATGGCGCTGCTGCTCGGCGGCTTCGTGCTGCTCGTCTTCTTCATCACGATCGCGCATTTGAAGGGCGGCCACGGATGACCGCGCCCGCGCGGCTGGCGCGCCCATCGCGGACGACCCGGACGGCGCTGCTGGCCGTGCTCGGCATCTGCTTCATGACCGGGCTCGCCTGGGCGAGCGTGCCGCTCTACCGGCTGTTCTGCGCCGCGACCGGGCTGAACGGCACCACGGGCCGCGCGTTGCGCGCGCCCGGCGGCATCGACCAGCACATGGTGGTCGCGTTCGACACCAACGTCGCCCCCAATTTGCCCTGGCGCTTCCGGCCGGAGGCGCGCACCGACACGGTGGACATCGGCGGGCGCGACATGGCGTTCTTCGACGCGACCAACACCGGCCCCCGCCCGGTCACCGGCACCGCCACCTTCAACGTCCAGCCGGCGCAGGCGGGCAAATATTTCAAGAAGATCCAGTGCTTCTGCTTCACCCAGCAGACGCTGGCGCCCGGCGAGACGCAGCGCATGCCCGTGATCTTCTACGTCGATCCCGCCATCCTCCAGGACCCCGACGCGCGCGACATCCAGACGATCACGCTGAGCTACACCTTCTGGCCGGCCGACGCGGCGCCGACCGGGCGGGTGGCGCATGATGGGTAGGGAAGAGGGGCAACTCACCTAGTGCCTAGTGCCTATTGCCTCCTGCCTATTGCCTCGACCCCACACCGCGCTAGAGCATTGACCCGAAACGCCTGAACGGGAACGACCATCATGGCCGGCGCCAAGAACCACGATTATCACATCCTGCCGCCGGACATCTGGCCGATCACCGGCGCGTTCTCGGCGCTGCTGATGGCGGTGGGGGCCATCACGTGGATGCATGGCGGCCATGTCGGCAAGCCCAACGGCGGCGGCTGGCTGTTCATCGCCGGGGTCGTGGCGGTGCTGACCGTCATGTATTCCTGGTGGTCCAACGTCATCAGGGAAGCGCATGCCGGCGATCATACTCCGGTCGTCCAGCTCCACCTGCGCTACGGGATGATCCTGTTCATCGCGTCGGAGGTGATGTTCTTCGTCGGCTGGTTCTGGGCATTCTTCGACTTTTCGCTGTTCCCCACCGCGATGAGCGTGGTCGACGGGCAGGTCCAGCGCGCCGCCGAAGGTGCCGCCGCGCTTGCCGCGCAATGGCCGCCCAAGGGGCTGACGGTCATCAATCCCTTCGCGCTGCCGCTGCTCAACACGCTGATCCTGCTCTGCTCGGGCACCACCGTCACCTGGGCGCACCACGCGCTGATCCATGGCCAGCGCGGCGGCGTGAAGAAGGGCCTGTGGGGCCTGATCGGCGTCGGCGACCTCGACGGCGTGCTCAAGGGCCTGTGGGCGACCGTGCTGCTCGGCGCGCTGTTCTCCAGCATCCAGGCGTACGAATACGCGCACGCGCCGTTCGCCTTCAAGGGCATCAACTACGGCGCCGCCTTCTTCATGGCGACGGGCTTTCACGGTTTCCACGTGCTGATCGGCACCATCTTCCTCGCCGTCTGCCTGTTCCGCGCCTATCGCGGCGACTTCACGCCGCGCCAGCATTTCGGCTTCGAGGCGGCGGCCTGGTATTGGCATTTCGTTGACGTCGTCTGGCTGTTCCTGTTCGTCACCGTCTATGTCTGGGGCGGCTGGGGCGCGCCGGTCGAGGGCGGCTGAGCCTGGCCGAGCCCTCGATCGTCCAGGCGGGCCTGCGCGGCCTGTGCCCGCGCTGCGGCGCGGCGACGCTGTACGGGCGTCACTGGATCAAGTTCGAGCCGAGCTGCCGCGCCTGCGGGCTCGACATCGCCGCGTTCAACGTCGGCGACGGGCCGGCGGCGTTCCTGACGCTGATCCTGGGCACGGTCGTGATGGCGATGGCGATCGTGCTGGAGCTGACGGTGCATCCGCCGCTCTGGGTCCATCTGCTGATCTGGCTGCCCGTCACCTTCGCCGGCGTGATCGGGTCGCTGCGCCTCGCCAAGGCGGCGCTGCTCGCGGCCGAGTATCGCAACCGCGCGGCGGAGGCGGGGCGCGACCGGTGAGGCGCGTGCCCGTCCTGCCGACGCTGGTGGTCGGCCTCGCGGTCGCCGCGATGATCGCGCTGGGGCTGTGGCAACTGCTGATCCGCCTGCCCGAGAAGGAAGCGCAGCTCGCCCAGCTCGCCGCCAACCCGACGCGGCCGCCGATCGCCTTTCCCGTCGCGCCCGACGATCGGCTGCTGTTCCGACGCAGCGCCGCCACTTGTCGCCCGCCGGTCACCGTGACGCTCGCCGGCGCGGGCGCGGCCGGCTTCCGCGC
>NZ_CAHJWX010000485.1 GCF_903643065.1 Sphingomonas bacterium
GTCTACCGCGCTGATCGCCACCGGCTATCGAAATCCCCCGGCCGAAGGCCCGAATGATCTTTTCAAATGAGGGCAGCGCGCGGGTTCACGAGTAAGCGTTGCCGCGGACATGAGCGAGTGGCCGAAGTTGGGTAGTCGGACTTGGGCTTCGAATGTCGCTTTGTGGGTCCAATCAGCGGGCGTCTACCGCAAAAGGCACTCAGTCGCCGCCTTTTCGGACCCCTCGTTGGAGTTCGCCGCCATGTGGCGCGACAACGATGTCCGAGTCGGGCTGATCGCGCAGAGTTCGGCCGCCAGTTCGGCGACCTCGGATATGGCACCAGCGCGGGCCGCGTCCGCCCTGAACGCCGCGACCACGAAGCGGGCGTTGCTCTCCCAATCCTCCTGCAGCGATCGGCTCCGCGCATTGCCGAACACCAGCCGGAGGATGTTGCGCTCTTTCCGCGGGAGTTTGCCATAGTCGGTGAGGACGAGCGCCGCCGCGCGGTTCCAGGCAACGACGTCCCAAGTCGCGGTCTTGACGATCGCCGGGCTGACCTCCAGCGCGTCGAGCAGTCGCTGCAGGCGCGGCGTCACGCCCTCGGCGGCCTTGTAGCGGACCTCGGGCGGGCGGCCGAGCCCCAGCATGAACAGGTGCTCGCGCTCGGCCTCGGTCAGCATCAGGCCCTTGGCGATCCGGTCGAGCACGTCGGGCGAGGGCGCGCCGCCGCGCCCCTGTTCCAGCCAGGTGTACCAGGTCGGGCTGATGTTCGCGCGCTGCGCCACCTCCTCGCGCCGCAGGCCGGGGGTGCGGCGGCGCTGGGCGGAGAAGCCGAAGGCGGCCGGATCAAGCCGGGTCCGCCGATCCTTGAGATACGCGCCGAGCGGCTTGTCGGAGTTCATGGTCAGGCCGATCCTGTTAATCTCTACACTAGGATACAGTCACTACTGTTCCTGGATGATGGGGATCACGACATCGCGGGTCAACCAGCAATCGGAGCATCCGCCATGCGTGTCTTTCTCACCGGTTCGACCGGCTTCATCGGTTCCCACATCGTCCCCGAGCTGATCGCGCGCGGGCATCAGGTGCTCGGGCTCACCCGCTCGGACGGCGGCGCGAAGGCGCTCGCCGACGCTGGCGCGGTGGCGCATCGTGGCGATATCGAGGACCTCGACAGCCTGCGCGCCGGCGTCGATGCCTGCGACGCGGTGATCCACACCGCCTTCGACCATAACTTCGCGCACTTCGTCGAGAACTGCCGGAAGGACAGCCGTGCTATCACGGCATTGGGCTCGGCGCTGGAAGGGTCCGATCGGCCGATCGTCATCACCTCCAGCACCGCCATGGGCTCGGTCAAGCCCGGCGCGCCGGCGGTCGAGGATTGCTTCGACCCCAACCATCTTAACCCGCGCGTCGCGTCCGAACTGGCGGGACGCGCGCTGTCCGAGCGCGGCGTCAACGTTTCGGTGGTGCGGCTGTCGCAGATCCACGACACGCGCAAGCAGGGCCTCGTCACCGACGTGATTGAGCTTGCCCGCAAGGCGGGCGTGTCGGCCTATGTCGGCGCGGGGCTGAACCGCTGGTCGGCGACGCACGTGACGGACGCGGCGCTCCTGTTCCGGCTGGCACTGGAGCGGCACGAGGCGGGCGCGCGCTATCACGCCACCGCCGAGGAGGGGATCGTGTTCCGCGATATTGCGGAGGCTGTCGGCGAGAGCCTGAACGTGCCGGTCAAGTCCATGAGCGAGGACGAGGCGAAGCTGCACTTCACCTGGCTGGCGGCTTTCACGACCAAGGACATGTCCGCGTCGAGCGTTCTCACTCAAGAACGGCTCGGCTGGCAGTCGAGCGGCCCGGGGCTGCTCGCCGACATCGCCGCCATGGCGCACGCCGATGCTTGACGCCCTGGCACGCCACCGGATCGAGCGGGTGCGGCACGACACACGCCGCCGCACCCTCAACGATCGCGAAGGCCTCCTCGATCATCTGCTTGCCCTGCTTCTTCACCGATCCCTGGCCGAGCCCCAGCCGCCTGCTCGGTGTTGCCGATCGCCAGCTCGACCGACAGCGCCGGATAGCGCTCGTGGAAGGCGGCCAGGATGGGCGGCAACCAGTAAGCGGCGATGGTCTGGCTGGCGACGACGCGGAGCGTGCCGCGCTTCAAACCGCCAAACTCCTCCAGCATGGTCTCGGCCGCGTTCGCGCGCGCCAAAAGGCCGCGCGCTTCGATCAGGAACACGCTGTCGCCGCGCCCGCGTCGTGCAGCGCGAAGTCGATCGTCATCGTGCCCAGTCCGGTATCGAACGCGCGCGGTGTGTAGTCGCGCATGGCGTCTGCCTCGCCCTCGACGGGCAAGAACAGCTTGACGTGGTCGTCGGCCGAGAGGCTGACGAAGTCGGCCAGATCGCCCGTAAAGCCGATCCGCAGCATGTGCGGCGTCAGCTGCGTGACCGTCTCGACGGTGAGGGTGCGGCGGCGTGTGTCGTGCCGCACCCGCTCGATCCGGTGGCGTGCCAGGGCGTCAAGCATCGGCGTGCG
>NZ_CAHJWX010000486.1 GCF_903643065.1 Sphingomonas bacterium
GGAACGCGCGGCGCCCCGGCCAGGCGCGGCGGCGCTCCTTGAGCAGGCCGTCCAGTTCGCCGACGCGGAACGGCGGGAACGCGCCGGGGAAGGAGGAGGTCGCGCGCGCGGCGAAGACCAGCTCGGGCAGCGGCGCCAGCGTGTCACCGGCGTGGCCGTCGTCGCTGAACGAGACCACCACGCGGTGCTCGGTCTCGATCACCTCGGGCGGCGAGTTGAGGCGCAGCCGCTCGGGGTGGCCGGTGAAATCGGTGACGGTGACGAACAGGTCGAGCGGCTGACCATCGGGCAGCAGCCGGGGGCCACGCGACGCCGCCGCCATGGCATCGAGCGCGTCGAGCAGCAGCGCGCTGAACGCCGCGCCGGCGAAGGGCGGCTCGAACCAGCGCGAGCGGATCAGGCGCGACAGCTTGGCGCGCACCTCGTCGCGGGTGACGGGATCGGCGTCCACCTCCTCGCCGCCGCGCCCGGCCATCCAGGCGAGCGGCAGCGCCCAGGCCTTGGCGAAGCGCGACGACGGCGCCTTGGCGGGATCGATCAGCGCCTCGACATCGGCATGGGCGAGCCACAGGTCGGTCAGTGGCTCCAGGCTCTGGCCGGTCGAGATCGCCTGGGCGAGGAAGATGCCGTTGATGCCGCCCGCCGACGCGCCGGCGACGATGTCGGGCAGCACGCGCAGCCGCGCCGCGCCGTCAGCCTCCAGCTCGCGGAGCAGGTCGCGATAGACCGCGTCGACGCCCGCCGACTCGGCCGCGCCGTCGTGATGCGCGCGGCTGGCGCGGGCGAGGCGCCAGACCTCCTTGGTGACGCCGTGCATGTAGACGGCGAGGCTGATCCCGCCATAGCAGACCAGCGCCAGGCGCAGCTCCCGCTCGCGCACCTAGCGTAATACCGCCCAGATCGGCAGGTGATCGGACGCGCGCCGTGCCGTGGCGGAGTTGTGCACGCCGGCGTCGACCATCGTCAGCTCGGGCGAGGCCATGATCCGGTCGAGCCGGCCGATAGGGCGGCTGGCGTGGAAGGACGGGCCGGTGGGCGCGAACCGGTAATGGCGGGCGAAGTCGCGCAGGCAGCCGCCAGCGGTCGTCCATTCGTTGAGGTCGCCCATCAGCACGGCCGGACGCCGCTCGGGCGCGGCGTCGAGGTGCGCCATCACCGCCGCCGCCTGACGCCGTCGCCACAGGCCCGACAGATCGAGGTGCATGGCGGCGACGCGAATTGCCAGGCCGCCGGGCAGCGTCAGGTCGGCGGTGACGGCGCCGCGCGGCTCCAGCGCGGGGAGGTGGATCGGCTGGCACCAGTCCACCGCCGCCGCCTTGCGCACCAGGATGGCGTTGCCGTGCCAGCCCATCGACGCGGCGCGCATCCCGAACGGCACCGCGCGATAGTCGCTCGCCTCGTCGAGCAGCCGATCGGGGATGACGCGCGCGCGTGCGCCGAAGCGCCGGTCGGCCTCCTGCAACGCGACCACGTCGGCGTCGATCTCGCGCAGCACGTCGAGGATGCGTTCGGGCGAGCGGCGGCGATCCAGGCCCACCCCCTTGTGCATGTTGTAGCTGGCGACCTTGAACATCGGATCGGTGGCCCAACGCCGCGTGCCGGCGAGGGTTGCGCCGGCGCGGCCAGGGTGGATGGTGCCGGTTGCAGGAATCGAACCCGCGACCTTCGGTTTACAAAACCGCTGCTCTACCAGCTGAGCTAAACCGGCGTGGAGGCGCCCTTGCGTCAGGGCACGCCGAACGTCCAGCCCTCCGTCGCCGCGACGCCGGCCAAGCCCGCCGGTGCCCAGAGCGCCTCGTCGGCGGCGGCGCGGCGGAGCCAGGCGGCGGTGAGGATCGCGTCGCTGGCGTGATCGCCGATCGGACCGGTGCCGCCGGTCGGGCAACTCGCGATCGCCGGATGGCGGAGCGCGGCGTCGAGTGCCGCGTAATCGCGCAGCTTGCTGCGGCCCGGGCGCAGGCCGGCGGCGCGCGCGGCGAGGCTGGTGTAGATCTCGACGATCGCCGCGCCGGTCGCGGGCAGCGGATCGAAGGGCCAGACGGGGAGCCGTCCGCGCACTTGGTGGAGCACGCGCATGCCGGTCAGGCTGGACTTGCCGACCTGCGCCGCGCCGACGAGGTTGAAGCAGCTCGACGGCGACAGGCCGAGCGGGCGCTGCCGCTCCTCGCAGACACGCAGGCGACCGCGCCCGCCCGGGGCCGCCGTGATGGCGGAAGTGGCGGGCGATTTCGGGATCGGCGAGGAAGCCGCCGGCGCTCAGATGCGGGCTGTCGACCGAACGCTCGTCGACCAGGCGCCAGAGCGCCTTTGCGTCGGCCGGTCCGTCCAGCCAGCCGGGGAAGAAGGCGCCGGCGTCGGCGAAGGGCAGGCCGGGGGACAGGTCGACCCCGATCAGCCAGTCCTCGTCCGCCCGCGCGACGAGCCAGGCGAGCAGCGCCTCGCGCGACCAGCCGCGATCGAGCAGGACGGGCGCGGCGTCCCCCGGCTCGGCGACCGCGACCGCCAGCCC